>JBGPJS010000470.1:0-3462 GCA_041485505.1 Gemmatimonadota bacterium
CGCCGCCCTCCTCACCTTCGAGCTCGAGTCGGCCCGCAAGACCTTCGATCTATTGCTCTCAATCGGCGCCGGCACTGGGCTACTCTATCTGCTGCGATGGTTCTGGTGGCGGGTCAATGCCTGGAGCGAGATCTCCGCGATGGCCAGCAGTTTCCTCATCGCGGTGGGCTTCTTCCTGGCGGACAAGGCGGGAATCCAGCTGCCCTCTCACCTCTCCTTGGTTATCACCGTCCTCGCCACCTCGGCGGTTTGGATCGCCGTCACGCTCCTGAGCGCGCCCACCGACCGGGGGACGCTGGTGAAGTTCTACCAGCTGGTGCGCCCGGCGGGCCGGGGCTGGGATTCGATCCGCGCCGAGGCGGGGGTGGGCCCCTCGCCCGACAGCCTGCCCCAGATGTGGCTGGCCTGGACCGCCGGTTGCGTCTTCATCTACTCGGCGCTGTTCGGAGCGGGGAGCTTCGTCTACCGGCAGATGGGGACGGGGCTCTTCTGCACGGTGCTCTTCGTGGGGAGTGGTGTGGTGCTGTATCGGTTGATGGCGGCGATGTTTCGGGGTGGGGCCGGAGGACGTAGGACTTAGTCCTCAGTCCTCAATGCTACGCCTTCAGCAGAACCAGCACCGTGTGGATGATCAGGCCAGCGAGGCCACCCACCACGGTGCCGTTGAGCCGGATGAACTGCAGGTCGCGTCCCACCGCTAACTCGATGCGCTGCGCCGCCAGCTCCGGATCCCACTGGCGAACGGTGACGGCGATCAGATCCGCCACTTCGTCTCGGTGACGTTCAATCAGTGAGCCGATGAAGCTGGTCAGAAAGTCATCGAGTTCCATGAGACGGGTGTCGTGGGCCAGCAAAGACTCTCCGATGGCGCTGATCCCCCGCGCGAGCGGTTGCAGGGCGCCGCTGTCCGTTTCGGTGGTGAACCGCTCCGCCGCCTGTCGCGCGCGCTCCCAGAGCGATGACGCCAGTTCCTCCACCACCGGTCGGCCCAGTAGGTCCTCCTTCAACTCCTCGGCCCGCGCGCTCACCTCCGGCGAGTGCTTCAGCCGTTCGACGAAGTCCCGGAACGCCGTGTCGAACTTGAGGCGGAGCGGATGGTGAGGATCCGCCTTGATCTCCTCGGTGAGCCGTTGGGTCCCGGCCATGATGCGCCGATGGACCGCTTCGTCGACGGCCCTCGGCACCCACCATGGGCTGTCCTCCCGGATCTTTTGCCGAAGGCCCTCCCGGTTCGTGTCCAGGGTGTCTCTTACCATTCGGAGGGCCTCGTCCAGCAGCGCCTGATGGCGATCATCGGTGGCGACCACTGAGAGGAGATCGCCCAGCAGGGGTGCCAGCCGGACGGCGTGCAGTCTGGCCACCGCGCTCTCCCGAATCAGAGCTCTGATATCCGCATCGGGAAGGGTCCGCACGGTCTGCGCGACGCCGACGGCCAGGTGGCGGGCCAGACGAGTGCTGTTCTCGGGGTCGTGGACCCAGCGGGCGGCGCGATCGGCCAGCTTCATCGAGTGCAGCTTGGCCGCCAGGACGTCCCCGGAGAGGAAGTGCTTCTGAACGAAGCCGCCCAGGATTCGGCCGATCCGCTCTTTCTGGGTCTGGATGATGGCCGTATGGGGAATCGGCAAACCGAGCGGTCGCCGGAACAGCGCCGTGACGGCGAACCAGTCGGCGAGTCCCCCGACCAGCGATGCCTCCGCCGTGGCGCGCACGAAACCGAGCCAGGGGTGGGCCGGCTCGAGAACCCTCGCCACGATAAACACGATGAGCGCGAGGACCAGGAGGCCGGTGGCCGCTCGCTGCATGGTCCGCAGTTCGGCTCGTCGGGTCGCCTCATCCTTCGTCGGCGGCGGGCCACTCGCGGGTGCCGGTGGTGAGGAGTCTGCCTGGGCCAGGCCAGTCATGTGCCTTCTACCTACTTCCCGATTCCCGGCAGCGGTGGAGCCGCCCGGGGAAAGGCCGCGGTGTAATTCTCGCCGAGCAATGCGGCGATCGTCGCCGCAAACTGGGACTGGGTGATGGGCACCGAGTCGCGAACGCCTGATGCCGGAATCGACGGTCCCATCACCGCCATCCAGATCCGTCCCGACCCGGGAACATCCTTGTCATGGTCGGTCCAGTCCTTGGCGGTGGCGCCTCGGCCATGGTCGGTCGAGAGGAGCAGGGCCGTCTTGCCGGCGTACTGGGGCAGGGACTGCGCCAGCTCCCAGAGCCGCCGGATGAAACGATCGCCGCGCCAGGCCGCGTCGAGGTACATGTCGTAGCGCCGCTCGTGGGCCCACTCGTCGGTCTCCCCGAGCATGACGTACAGCACCCGCGGGTGCCGGGTCTTGAAGTACTCCAGGGCACCCTGCATGGTGGGCGCGTCGAACCGGGTGGCTCCCCAGTAGGGCGGCAGGTCGTCGGCAAAGTCATCGAGCAAGTGTTCCCGCTCAGTGGCCGGTGTCGCGAACGGTGGGCCGTCTCCGTTGGCGGGAAGATGACTGCGCTTGACGTTCAGGATGTACGGCAGGATCTCCCAGGAGCCGAACGCCGCCACTCGTCCCTGGAACCCGGGTCGCTGGTTGAGCCACTCCAGCACGGTGACGTTGGGATTGGGGATGCTGTCGTTGCTGTCGATTCGCGGATCCGCTGAACCGGTGAGGAGTTCGTTGTAGCCGGGGTAGGAAAACCAGAGGCCGTTGGTGACCTGCGCGTCGGCGCCGCGGAGCGAATCGCCGAAGACCTGTCCCTGCTTCACGACCGTGTTCCAGAGAAACGGCATCAGGGCCGCGCGCCGGGCCTCGGGTGTGGCGCGGGAAAAGCGCCGGGCAAACCCCGCGGAGTCATCGACCCCGCCCGCCGACTTACCCAGGAGCGAGTCCGCGGCACCGCCGAAGACCTCCTGCCAACGCATCCCGTCGAGAGTTACGGCGATTATGTTTTCGACGGGGCGACGCTGGGCCGGCGCCGGGGTCGCGAATACGCTCAGGAACACGAGCGCGGGCAGCATCCGGCGTTCGAAGGGTCGCAGCATCAGCTCTCCATCGTGGAGGATCGGTCCGCCGTGCCCCTCTCCCTCATCTGCCTCCTGCTGGGCGCGGCCGTGATTCACGCGGGGTGGAATCTACTCCTCAAGCGGGCGACGGAAAGTCAGCTTGTGGTGTTCTGGGCCAACCTGGTCGCGGCGGCCTGCTTTCTCCCGTTCGTCTTCCTTCGTACCCCGCTTACCCCTCGCGGTTGGTGGCTGGCTGCCGTGAGCGCCGCGGCGGAAGCGGTCTACTACGTCCTCCTGATGACCGCGTACCGGGTGGGGGACTTCTCGCTGGTCTACCCGATCGCCAGAGGCTCGGCGCCGGCCTTCCTAACCATCGGCGCAGTGCTGGTGCTGGGAGAACATCCACGACCGGGTGGCCTGGTCGGCCTGGGCCTGATTGTGACCGGGCTCTTCACGGTGGGGAGCGCCGGGTGGGTGCGGAAGGCGGA
>JBGPJS010000471.1:0-3454 GCA_041485505.1 Gemmatimonadota bacterium
CACCCGAGTCACCTGGCGGCGGGTGGCGCCGAGCGTCTTCAAGAGCACGCTCTCCCGGATCCGTTGGAACCGGCTGGTCGCGAGGGCGCCGGCCAGCACGATGACCCCGGTGGCCAGACTGAACAGCGCCATGAAGCGAACGGCCAGGACTACGCGGGCGATGATCTTCTCGATGGCCTGCTGAATCAGCGAGACGTCGATGGTGGTGACATTGGGAAACCGTTCCACCATCCGGCGCTGAAATGAGCCCCGCGCTCCGGCGTCCTCGAGCCGAGTGAGAATCACCCAGCTCTGCGGCGCCTGCTCCAGTGCGCCGGAGGGGAAGACCACGTAGAAGTTGGGCTCGAACCGGGCCCAGTTGACCTCACGCAGGTTCGCAATCGTGGTTGTCAGCGGCACCCCCTGGATGTCCCAGACGATGGTATCCCTGATCGTCACGTCCAGCTCCCCGGCGACGCTGGTTTCCATGGAGATGGGAACTAAGGCGGGCGGGCGGGCCGGCCCTAAAGGACTCCCTTGCGGTCGCGGGCAGGCGGGCCGTGATGCAGATGACGAGGGGGCTCCTGCACCTGGTCCGCAGTCGGCTTCCTGCGCCGCCCGCCCGCCCGCCTGTCCGCCTGCCCGCCACCAGTCCCCCACCACTACCTTCTCCGACCCCACCGTGGTGTCCCGGTAGGTGGACCGATACTCCCGCCGGAACGCCCACCGGCCAATCCGCTCACCATCTTTTCCCCTGGTGGTGGTGTCGGCCAGAATCTCCTTCACCGCGCGGCCTTTCACCGAGAGGATGCGCATCGGGACGATCGGTACCGGGGCCGCAAACGTCAGCTTCGCCTCTCGAAGCTCCGACTCGATTCCGCCGAGCTGATCGGGCTGAATATCAAAGAACACCAGGTTGGGGCGGCCGGTACCCGAGTCGAGGCTTAGATAGCGAAGCAGGCTATGCTGGACCTGCAGCACGGTGCCGAGCAGGAAGGCGCCGAAGCCGATGGCCAAGACCACGGTGACCGTCTGATTGGCCGGTCGGTACAGATTGGCCAGGCCCTGTCGCCACACGTAGCTCCACCGCCTGGGAAACCACCGCCGGACCCCGCGCACCAGACCGAGCGCGGCCAGCCACAGGATGAGGAGGGCGACCCCCACCCCGCCGGCGAAGAAGGCACCGGTACGGAGGTTGCCGACCTGGATCGCCGCCAGGCCCACGACGCTTGCGGCCAGCAGAAGGAGCGCGAGTCCCCGGGCGCGGCCCGGCAGTCGGAACCTCCCCCCGGTCGGGTCCTGGTCCCGTCGAAGCGCGGCAAGCGGAGGAACCCCGCGCACCGCCAGCAAGGGCAGCAGCGCGAACACCAGAGCGACCCAGAGCCCGATGCCGAGACCGGTCAGGACGGCTGGCCAGGAGAGGGTGGGGACGATGTCCAGCTTGAAGATTCCCTTGAACGCGCTGGGAAGGCTGAGTTGCATGAGGACGCCGAGGCAGACCCCGGTCAAGCTCCCCACCAAGCCCATGCCCAGCGATTGCAGCAAGTAGACGGCGAAGACCTGGTTCGCGGTGGCGCCGAGGCAGCGGAGGACGGCGACCGTATCCTGCTTCTGCCTGATGAAGACCTGCACGGCGCTCGCGACCCCGAGTCCACCGAGCAGGAGCGCGATCAGCGCGACCAGGCCGAGATACCGGCCCAGCTGATCCAGAAAATCCCTGATGTCGCGCTGGTCTTCCTCGACGGTCCGGATCCTGACCCGTTCCGCGCTGAGCAGGGGACGATATTTGTCGGCGAGCGCCTTGGAGTCGGTGCCGTCGGGGAGCCGGATGTAGGTCTGATAGGAGGCCCGGGAGCCGAAAGTGAGGAGCTTGGTTTCGTCGAGGTAGCGGGCCGGAATGAAGATCCGGGGGCCGAAGGCGGCGCGGTTCCCGACCTCGCCGGGACTATTGGTGACGACGCCGGCAATGACAAAGCGCCCCTCACCCAGCGCCACAGTATCGCCCCGTACCGCGCCCAGCGCGGTGAGGAACGAAGGATCGACCAGCGCGCTACGGGCGGATTGGAGGCGGGCCCATTCGCCGGCGGGCTCGGTCTTGATGTTGCCGTAGAACGGATAGCCGCCCTCGATCGCGGCCACTTCCACCAGGCGAGTGCCGGTGGTGCGGGTCACGTACGCCATCCCGGAGAAGCTGACGATCCGGGCCGTGACCCCCTTGCCGGTGAGCTCGATGCTGAGACAATCGGCCTTGGGGGAGAATTTCTCGCCGCTGGACACCGTGAGATCCGCGCCCATCAAGGCCCGGGCCTGCAGATCCACCGAGTGCTGCAGGTTTGCGGTGAGGGAGTTGATGGCGGTAAGGGCGCCGACGCCGACCGACACGGCAGCTGTCAGGAGGAGGAGCCGCCGTTTCGCGGCTCGGCTCTCTCGCCAGGCCATCGTGAGCGTGAACCGGAGAGATTTCATATGGGGCGGACCGGCGGTACGTCGGACCGGCGGAAGGGTCCCGAGTCGGGAGGAGGTTCCGCCGTCCCGCGACCGTCAGGGAGTCCTTTAGGGGCGTCCCGCCTGACCGCCGTTGCGTCCGCCGTTCCGCCCTCCCGCCGTCCCGCCGTATCTCCTACCACCGCCCCATCCGCCAACCGAATCACCCGACTTGCCCGGGCCGCCAGTTCCGAATCATGGGTCACCAGCACCATGGTGGTGCCGAACTCCCGGTTCAGATCCGACATGAGGGCTATGACCGTGGCCCCGGTGGCGGCGTCGAGGTTTCCGGTAGGTTCGTCGGCAAACAGGATTGCGGGGCGGTTGCTGAAGGCGCGGGCCAGCGCTACCCGCTGCTGCTCGCCGCCCGAGAGCTGGGCGGGGTAGTGATGGCCCCGGTCTCCCAGCCCGACCCGCTGCAGCAGTTCATCGGCGGGTCCGCCGGCCTCCTCGCCCCGAAGCTCGAGCGGAACCATGACGTTTTCCCGGGCGGTTAGTGTCGGGATGAGCTGGAAGGATTGAAAGACGAAACCGACCTTCTGGCCTCGGAGACGGGCCCGATCGTCCTCGTTCAACCCATCCAGGCTCTGACCGTCGAGCCAGACCGAGCCACCGCTCGGCCGGTCCAGGCCGGCGAGGAGACTGAGCAGCGTGGACTTCCCGCTCCCCGAGGGGCCCAGGATGGCAACGAAGCCGCCCGCCTCGATCTGGAGCGTGATATTCTTCAGGACCGTCAGCTCCCGGCCGCCGGAGAGATAGGACTTGGTGAGCGATTCGCAGCGGATCATAACGGTGAGCAGTGAGCGGTGAGCGGTAAGCGGGCGGTAGGGTGAACTCCTCCCGTGGTTGACGGTGCCCGGAACCCGGACCGAGTAATGATACTCAGATCGCGCGTGGTTTTATTCGGTCTGGCCGTGACGCTCTCTGAGTGTCGTGGGGGAGGAGACCGTCGTCCCGCTGCTCCCGCCTCGTCCGCCGCTCCCGCCGCTCC
>JBGPJS010000472.1:0-3410 GCA_041485505.1 Gemmatimonadota bacterium
CCACTCGCTCTTCCTCTTGTTCCCCGGTTTCGACCGCCAGCCACGCCGAGAGCGAAAGGGCGGTGGCAAACGCCATCGGAACCAACCAGGGCCTGGTCGGCTTGGCGCCGCGGCGAATGGCCCAGAGGGCAACCGCCGCCGCGACCGGAAGCAGGATCATGAGAACAATCGGAAAGTGAATCATGGCTGGGTGGAGCGGGTTGGGTAACACAGGACCTCCTTGGGGAAAGTGACTTCGTCGACCACACCGCCACGTTACCAAGCCCCGGCCGACGCCACCATCCGACATCTGTCATATAGGGAGGAACGGTGCAGATTTCCGGGGTATCCGACACTTGCCGGAGGCCCCACGATGATCGACGAAGACCAACCCACCAGGCTGGAACGCCCCCTGGTCCTGCTGTTGGTGGCCATCGCGGCCGGCGGCGCGGTCGACCTGGGCCTAGATGCCCCGACTAACTGGGGGTCGCCGCACGTCGTGTATGAACTGGCACTCATCGTCGCCGCGCTCGGAACGGCCCACTGGCTCTGGCAGCGATGGCGGCGGGCCGAGCGGGCCAACCGCCACCTCCAAGGCCAGGTGGCCGAGCGTCAGACCGAGCGGGACGTCTGGCGGAGCAGCGCCGAGCAGGCCTTGGCCGGGTTGGCCGTGGCCATCGACCGGCAGCTCGAGACCTGGAAGCTGACGCCGGCCGAGCGGGACGTCGCCATCCTCCTGCTCAAGGGCAAGAGCCACAAGGAAATCGCGGCGGCCAGCGGCCGGAGCGAGCGGACCATTCGGCAGCACGGGGCCGCCGCGTACCAGAAGGCGGGCGTCGCGGGTCGGGCGGAGCTGGCGGCGTTCTTTCTGACGGACCTGCCCCTTCCGGTCCGGGGCGGCGGGTAGGCCCCTCCCCAAACCCGCGACCGAAGCGTAGGTTCACTCGGGACCTGAGATTGCGCCTGCAGCTGAAGCGTGGCGCTAGACGGCAGCCCGTTGGGAGGACCCTATGAAAGGTCGTTGGAGCCGGAGGCTTCTCCTCCACAGCTGTTGGGCAGGCGCTCTCCTATCCTGCTCCGATTCCCTCTCTCCCCCTGCTCTCACGGGCCCGCCAATTCTTAGGGCCAACATCAACGGAGTCCCATGGAGCGTCGATAGCACGGACTACCTGGTGGTGGCAGAAGGGCTGGACTCTTCCCTATTCATTCTGGTCGGCCAACTTCCCGTCAGCTACCCTCGCCAGATGATTGGCTTTTTTCTCCCCAAGGACTCGGTGGGGCCGTACTCGCTGGCCGACTTCAGGACCAGCGCGGGCGCGGGATTCCTCTCCATACCTTATTCCGGGGGTCCCTCTGACGAGTTTGATACCGACTCGACCCACCTGGGTGTCGCCACCGTGGCGGCGCGTGATACCGCGAGCCGAGTCATCACCGGGACCTTTTCGTTTCAGGCGAGCAATCATCGGACGGGAGCGGTCGTCGCTGTGGTCGGTAGTTTCAGGCTGAAGTACACACCGGCGACCCCCTGACCGCGCGGCGCCCCTGACCTGCGCTTGCAGGCGACAGACGCTCGGCGCTCCCCGCGAGCCGAGCGCTACTCATGACAGCTGGTGTGACCGCATTTTCTGAGCAGGACCGCGCCGAGGAAGTCGTCGATGGGCAGGAGACCAGCTGCTGCATCGTCGGTGGCGGCCCCGGCGGAATGATGCTCGCCCTGCTGCTGGCGCGCCGCGGGGTGCCGGTGACGTTGCTGGAGTCCCACCCCACCTTCGACCGCGATTTCCGGGGTGATACGATCCATCCGGGCCTGCTGGAGATTCTGGACGAGATTGGCCTGGCCGACCGGCTGCACCAACTGCCCCACGTCAAGATGTACGGCCCCACCCTCCCGGGCACCGGCACCGACGATCCGACCCTGCTCTTCGACTTCCGCCGCCTGCTCAAGACCCGGTTCCCCTACATCATGTGGATGCCGCAGCCCCTCTTCCTCGGCTTCCTCGCCGAGGCGGCCCGGAAGTATCCCAGCTTTCGTCTGGTGATGGGGGCCAACGTGCAGCGGTTGGTGGAGGAGGACGCTGTGGTGCGCGGGGTGCGCTACCGGGATTCCGACGGGTGGCACGAAGTGCGGGCGGCCCTCACGGTCGGCGCCGACGGCCGGTTTTCCCGCACCCGGAAGCTGGCCGGATTCGAGCCGATTCAGACCTCATCGCCTATTGAGTTGTTGTGGTTCCGGCTACCGCGGCTGCCGGACGACCCACCCGGCACCGGGATCGCCTCCCCCCGATTCGGCACCGGGCAGATCATGATCCTGATCGACCGCGCCGACCACTGGCAGGTGGGCTTTTTCTTCCCGGCGGGCAACTACCCCGAGCTGCGCGCCGCGGGCGTCGAGGCCATGTGCCGCAACATCGTCGCCCTGGAACCACGATTCGCGGAAAACGTGAAAGCCCTGACGGACTGGCAACAGTTCTCACTGCTCTCGGTGGCATCCAGCCGCTGCCAGCGCTGGTACAAACCCGGGCTGCTCCTGATCGGGGACGCGGCTCATACCATGACGCCGGCCGCCGGCTCCGGAATCAAGTATGCCATCGAGGATGCCGTGGTGGCGGCAAACCTGCTGGCCGCCCCGCTCAAGGCCGGTCGGGTGGGCCTCCGCGACCTGGCTATGGTGCAAGGGAAACGAGAATGCCCGACCAGGGTCATCCAGGCCATTGGGGCTTTTGGTTTGAGGCGGATGGGCCGGGCCCTCCGCTCCGGCCGCCCCCTGAGCGTGCCGCGATTCCTGCCAACGCTGTTCGGCTTGCCGTTGGTGGCGAGGGTGGTGGCCCGGATGTTGGCGTTTGGATTGTGGCGGGTGCATGTGTTGGAGTAGCCGGGTCGGAGACCTTCAGAGTGACGCGGACTTACAATCCTCGGGCCTCTGCTCGCAGGGATGCGGATCCGGCGGGGTGGTGAACAAACTCCCCTGGTCCGGCGCCGGCGGCAGGCTGTGAAGAATGCTCGCTGCGGTCTGAGCCACCCCGAACGATTGGGGAATGCCCGCCCCGACGACAAAGAACGCCTGGAGCTGCCGTCCCGCCGGATCCACCAGTGACTGGCACAGGCCGATCGGCTCCAGGGCGGGGCATTGCCGAGTTGTTTCCAGCGGTTTCCTGCTGCCGTCCATCAGTTGGGTGGAGTCGACGCTCAGGGAAGACTGGGGGAACCGGAGCTCGACTCCGTTGCTGCTCCGAATCGCGGCCAGAATCACCCGGGCCGCCTCCCGCGCCTGGCCATCGGCAAATCGTAGTCTCAGGTTGGCGGAGCCGGGAATCTCTTCGATCGCGACCACGGAGTCCGGCCCGCTGACCAGATGGCCGCGATGAGCCGCGTCCAGCGCCTCGGCCGGCGACCGAGTCCGCTGCTCCTGTTGGGCGCCCATGCCGTTCACG
>JBGPJS010000473.1:0-3409 GCA_041485505.1 Gemmatimonadota bacterium
CCCCATCCCATGAGTGAAGGTGAGGTGCTCGTTGATGAAGGTGCGGGTCGGCAGCGAGGCGACGTTCAGCTCCCGGGGGGAGAGCAGGACCTGACGGTACTTCCCGTCGATCCAGTAGCGGTCGTCGTCGATGGAGACGAAGTCGTAGTAGGTACGGATCTCCTGCAGTTGGCCGAAGGTCAGCAGGAGCGGGTCGCGGTCCCAGAGACGGACGTTCTCGATGGTCGGCGCGTTGGCCCTGATGTCGGCCAGGGTGAGGTTGGCCTCGCCGTTCAACTCCCGGGTCTCCACGCTGTCGATTCCCCAGGCCTGGCGAGTCGCGGCGATGTGATACCGGAGGTAGGGTGTCTCTCGCGTGAGCTCGGTCGGAGCAACGATCAGCTTCTGCATCACCAGCGGGAAGAGTCCCCGACCGACGAGCGCCACCAGCAGGTATCCTCCCACCGCCCAGAGTCCCACCCGCGCCAGCGCTCCCTGTTTGGCCCCGACCAGGACGGCAATCGCGGCGATGACCGCGAGAACCGCCGAGAGGTAGAGGGCCGGCAGCGTGGCATGCATGTCGGTGTAGCTGGCGCCAACCAGCGGGCCGGTCGTCGAGTAGAGGAGGCTGGGGGCATCCACCAGCCAGAGCCGAAGTGCCGTGAGCAGCAGCAGCACCGCCGCCACCAGGCCCAGGTGCATGGCGGCGGAGGGTTCAAAGAGAAGACTCCGGGGGCGGGGCTTGATGTCGCCGCGGATGAAGTAGATCGGGAACAGGAAGACGAGGCTGAATCCGGCGAGGGTGGACAGCCACCCGAGCAGGAGCGACAGCGCGGGCAGGGTGAAGACGTAGAACCCGATGTCCTTCCCGAAGACCGGATCGACGGTGCCGAACGGAGTCCGGTAGAGCGCCGGAAGGACCACATCCCAGGTCGAGGTGGCCGCGAGGCCGAACAGAAAGCCGAGCACCAGGGATACCGGCAAACTGATCCGGCGGAGCACCGCGGTGAGGTTCACCCTGGGTATCGCCTCCCCGATGACAAACACGATCGGGTTGAGAACCAGTCCGCGCTGCGCGATCCGCAGGTTGAGATAGCACACTCCCGCGGTCACGCCGCCTCCGACCAGGAAGAGCAGGCCCTGGGTCGCCTGCTCCCGGGTGAAGACGATCTGGTAGCCGATTTCCCGGAACCACCACCAGTCGGCGAGCAAAGTGGTCAGGGCCGGAAGCAGGAGAAAGACCGCAACCATGACAGCGATCAGGATGATCAGAACTCGGCGGCGGTTCACGGCGGACCTCGGGTCGGGCGGACGAGGGAAGGTAATCGGTTTTGGCGGTTAGCCGTTAGCCGTTAGCCATTTAGCCGTTAGCCATTAGCCATTAGCTGTGAGCTGTCAGGAATGGCCTCGGGCCCGCCTTCTGTCATTGCGAGGGCCCCGGCGTAAGCCGGGCCCGTGGCAATCTCTGGGCGTGGAGGGGCGGAACGCGGAACTCGGAACTCGGAACTGGCGAAGCCTTATCATTGCGAGGGCCCCGGCGCCCGAGCGCAGCGAGGAAGCCGGGCCCGCGGCAATCTCTTGACGCCTCCCCCTGTCCCTCCCCCTACGGGGGAGGGGGAGTCTTGTTATTTGTACCTGCAACCTCAGCCGCGGATGAACACGGATGAAACCGCCGCGTTTTTGCGCGCCCCCTTGCGTCGGAATGGTTATGTAGATCCTCGGGAGCGGGCCAAGTTAGGCCGCCATGCCCGAGATCTCCCGCTTCTTTGGGATCGTGATCCGGATGTACTACGCCGACCACGAGCCACCGCATTGCCACGCAAGTTACGGGACCGCGTCGACCCGGATCCGGCTCGCGCCGGTGGCTGTGATGGGTGGTGATTTGCCTCCCCGCGCCTTGAGGCGGGCCGTCCAATGGGCTAGTCTTCCTGAAGCGGAGTTGCTTGAAAACTGGCGCCTGCTCCGCCGGAAGGAGCCTCCTTTGAGAATCGCGCCCTTGGAGTGAGAGATGGAACCACGAGTGAAGACCGTAGACCCCATGCCCGGGTACCGTCTGGCGCTGACCTTCGATGACGGCACCAGCGGCGTGGTGGACTGCACGCCGTGGCTCTACGAGCGTGATACCGGCGTCTTCGCCCCGCTCCGCGATCCTCGGCTCTTCGCCCAGGTCTTCGTGAACCAGGAGTTCGGAGTCATCGAGTGGCCCAACGGGGCTGATATTGATCCGTACGTCCTCTACGAGATGGCCCACCCCCGGGTCGCCAGCTAGGCTCACCCTCGGCTGAAGCCGAGGCAACAGTGAGCAGTGAGCAGTAAACAGGGCGCTCCTTGTAAAGAAGACCCTCCGTCGCCAATGACACCGGAGGGTCGAACGCGTTTGGAGCACCCCGCTTACTGCTCACCGCATTTCTGTTATTGCGAGGCCCCGGCGCAGAAAAAGGCGGTCGGGGCGGCAAAGGCGGAAGAGGCGGTAGGCAGCGGATAAAACCGGCACCAGACCGCCTCGACCGCCCCTTCCGGCGCGTCCGCCTTGTTTTGCCGGGCCCGAAGCAATCTCGATCTCGCATCGCACCGGTCCTTTCGCCGTCTCACCATAAGTGGCCGCGGATGAACCCAGATGATTCAGGGTTCGCCTGGTGCTCTTCGAAGGTGGCGACCACGGTTTGACCGGATCCCGGGAAGAGGTCGATAGCCTGGTCAAGGGGTGGCTCGACCGTCATTGGCCTTCCATTCGCCGAAGGCGTACATTCGTCAGGCCGATTCGAGGTTCCAGGCGGCGGGACATGGCAACCATCGAGGAGTCGCAATGCCAAGCCAGAAGAAGGACGCCAAGAGGAAGGGCAAGATGAAGGACCTCCAGCCCAAGAAACTCCCGGCCATCAGGTCTGAGAATGTCAAAGGCGGGGGCCACATGAGCAAGTCAGAATTGGTCGATAAACTAGGGAGCGAACACAACGAGTGATCCAGCCGTTAGCCTCTGGTCGTTTAGTCATTCGATGTTATCTGGAGCCGCGGGGCGTTCTCCCCTCATCCCGACCCTGAGCGTGGCGAAGGGGAGGGATCCACTTGGACGCGGGGAACGGGGAACGGGGAACGGGGAACGGGGAACGGGGACCCGAGTGTAGCCCCCTTCTGTCATTGCGAGGCCCCCTTGCCCCGAGCGATTAGCGAGGGCCCTAAAGGACTCCCTCGCGGCCCCTAAAGGGATTCCCTTCGGTCACCGGGGCGCACGTTTGATGGGATGTGCGCCCAAGGGCCGCTCGGTCGCCGGGGCCGCGGGAATCTGTGGTTCCTCCGCCGGCAACAGGCACAGATTGCTTCCATGAGAAGGCCTTCCCGTCAAGGCCACCTTGGTGGCTGACGGGTGCCCCCGACCCCTCGCCCTGCTTCCATACGCACTCGGCAATCCCGGCATCGTCGAGCCGGGCGG
>JBGPJS010000474.1:0-3409 GCA_041485505.1 Gemmatimonadota bacterium
GCTCCAGGGGCCTTCGCGGGTGGCGAATTCGTCGAGCAGCCGGCGCAAGAAGCCGAACAGTGCCACCCGCTCCCGCTCCTGCATCCGGGCCGGACTCGACGGGTTTTCTCCGGCTCGGGCTTGCAGCTTTTCGAAGCGGTGCGCATTGCGCAGTGATTTGGCGGCCAGATTGGCCACTACCCGGCAGAACTCGATGTCGGCGTCGGAAAAGTCCTGGCCGTCCCGGAAGGTGCGGAGGAAAATCGCCCCGATGGCCGCGCCCCGCCACGTGATCGGTACCACGGTGATCGCCTTGGCCTTCCGGTTGGCCAACGCGCCCCGGACGTGGGCCAGGGACGGATCGATGGCTGCGTCGGGAATGAAGACGATCTGCCCGGTCTGCAGCGCCCGGCGCAGTTCCGGGTAGCGCTCGAGATCCACCACGTAGTTCCGGATGCTGGGATCTTCGTAACTCGCCACCAGGCGGACCGTCTTGCCGTCCCGCTCGGCCAGGAAGATGGAACAGCGGTCCAGGCCGAAGGCCTCGCCCAGCCGCCGCGCGATCGACTGCATGATATCCACGAAGTGAAGCGAGCCGGCGATCTCCTGCAGGATTTCGATGATGGCCAGCAGGTTCTTCCGCTCGTGCTCGAGGTCATGGACCCGGGTCTGGAGGCGTTCGATCTCTTCGGGCGACGTGGTCGTGAGAGTGCTCATAGTTGGTCGGGCCGGGTAGAAGGGTAGGGGGAAGTTTGTGCAGGGGGGCCGAGAGGGTCAAGCGACACTTTGCGCAGGCGGCACTCCCGGCGGTAGCTTGGTGTGGTGGCGGCACCCCTACGGTTCTGGAGCGCAGAATGACTGACTCTGAAGATCGGCCCGATATCGACGACTCGGCCCCGGAGGCCGAAGGCCGCTGGCGCGCCCGGGGCTTCGTGACCGGGATCGCGGTCGGCGCCTTGCTCGGCGCGGGGCTGGCGCTGTTCCTGACCTCCGGTCGGGGACGGCGGGTGGCCCAACGGGTCCGGGATGACTGGGACGACCTGAAAGACGATGCCCGCCGGCAGTTGGGGCGTCGGAAGAAGGATCTCCGCGCCAAGTTCGATCGGGTGGCGCGGGAAGCCAAAGAGGCGGTGGAAGAGGCGTTTGATTAGGTCTTGTCCTTTTTCCCCTCTATCAGCTTCAACAGAATGCGCGCCGTCTCCTTGTGATCCGGATCCTGTACGTCCACCACCGGCAGTGATTCCACCTGCTCCAGTTGCTTCCGGGCATCGCTGTAGCGGTCTCGGTCGATGTAGATCTCGGCCAGATCCAGGTGATGGTAGATGTTTTCGGGTGCCAGGGCGACGGCCTTTTCCATGTTGTCGATGGCGCCCTGCCACGAGGCCTCGTTGAAGATGGCCGCGCCGAGGAAGGTCTTGGCGAAGAACCGCGTCAGGCCCGACAGCCGCATAATCTCCGCGTGCCAGCGCCCCATCACATGGTAGGCCTTATCCTGGTTGGGGTCGAGCTCGATCGCCCGCAACGCCTCGCTCCGGATGACGGCCGCGCGGCGGACCCGTTCCTTCTTGCTCTTGGTGAGCGAGGCTCGCCCGATCGCCGCCGAGAGAATGTAGTGGCCGTCCGGTCCGTCCGGATCGGCCTCCACCGCCACTCTGGCGATCCCTTCCGCCCGGGCGTAAAGTGAATCCCGCTCCGCACTCTTGACCGAGTCCGGCGTAAGCTTGCCGAGGTCCACCAGCGCCTGCGCCGCGCGCCAGTTGGCTTCGTAATTCGTCGGCTCCAGCGCGATCGCGGTCTCGAAGTGCCCCAACGCCGTTTTCGGGTCCCGTTCGATATTGGCCTGGATCCCGAGGGCCATGTGCTCCGCCGCGGTTTGCGCAGCCGCAGGAGGACCGGCGAGAGCGAGGGTGAGGACCGCGATCCAGCGGATGAAAGACATGACCGGCTCCGTAAAGGTGAACCTGGTGCACCACAGCCACAGCGAGTAATGGTGTTTCAATCCCTCATCGAGCGCAAGCGCGACGGCGGTGCCCTCGCTCCCGCAACCTGGAGCGCCCTGGTCACCGACTACCTGGCCGGGCGGATCCCCGATTACCAGATGTCCGCCCTCCTGATGGCCGTGGTCTGGAGGGGCCTGGAGCCCGAAGAGCTGGCGGCACTCACCGAGGCCATGCTGGTCAGCGGTGATCGGCTCGACTTTGGGGACTGGTCCACGCCACGGGTGGACAAGCACTCCACCGGCGGTGTGGGCGACAAGGTTTCTCTGGTGCTGGCTCCCCTGGTCGCGAGCTGCGGGGTGGCCGTGCCGATGATGTCGGGGCGAGGACTGGGCCACACCGGCGGAACCGTGGACAAACTTGAGTCCATCCCCGGCTTCCGGACCACCCTTGGGCTTCCAGAGGCGGTGGCGCAGGTCAGGAAACTGGGCTGCGCCATGCTGCGTCAAACCGCCGAGATCGCGCCGGCCGACGCCCGTCTCTATGCCCTGCGCGATGTCACCGGCACCGTGGAGTCGATTCCACTCATCGCCGCGTCCATCATGTCCAAGAAGCTGGCCGAGGGGCTGCAGGGCCTGGTGCTCGATGTGAAGACCGGGAGCGGGGCGTTCATGCCGGACCCCGACCATGCGCTCCAGCTCGCCCGAACCATGATTGGCCTCGGCGAGGGGCACGGGTGCCGGACCGTCGCGCTGATCACGGCGATGGACCGCCCCCTTGGCCGGGCCTGCGGCAACGCGCTCGAGGTTGAGGAGGCGCTGTTGGCGCTCGAGGGGATGGGGCCACCGGACCTGATGGAGGTCACCTTTGCGCTCGGGGTCGAGATGCTGCTCCTGGGTGGCGTCACCACTCGCCGGGAGGACGCCCGGAAGTTGCTCGAGGAGAAGATCACCTCGAGGAGCGCGCTCGAGCTTTTCCGGCGGATGGTGGAAGCTCAGGGCGGCAATCCCGCGGTCGTGGACGACCCCGGCGTGCTTCCTCAGGCCGGCGAAGTGGAAATCTACGAGGCCCCAGCCCGGGGATTGGTGGCCTCCGTCGAGCCCCGGACTATTGGCCGGGCGGTGGTGGAAATGGGAGGCGGGCGCTGCGCCGTGGATGACGTCATCGATCCTTCCGTCGGCTTCGTCATTACCGTAAAGCCGGGAGACCAGGTCGCGGCGGGTGAGCCCATCGCCTCGGTCTTCGCGAGAGACCCGGCGGGAATCGAGACCGGCCTGCGGGCGCTCCGCCAAGCGATCGTGATCGGAGAACAGGCCAAACCGCTCCCACTCTTGATCCAGCGGGTCACGGCCAAGGGAGTCGAACCTCTGGGTGCTAAGGGCTAAGTGCTGAGTGCTGGGTGCTGGGTGCTGAGGGCCGCGGGTTGACCCATGCTTTGGCCAATGGCTAACGGCTAACGGCCAATGACGAACGGCTAACGGCTAACAGCTAAC
>JBGPJS010000475.1:0-3404 GCA_041485505.1 Gemmatimonadota bacterium
CTGTCGGTCACGGGGAAGGTGAGTCGGTCGCAAGGGTGGATCGCGGCGGGGGTCGTATGGATCATCGGGGCGCTGCCGGGGGTGTGGGGAGCGGTGAGGCAGATGTAGAGCGCCCAGCACTCAGCACCCAGCACCCGGCACCTGGGCGCCTCGCGTTAGTAGTCCGCTGCCGGCGTCCGCCCTGCCGAACCGGTTCCCGTCCACGTCTGCCAAGTCAATGGACACGGATTTCCGAACGGTGGGTTGGGATGACCCGGATGCCCGATCAGGTCGTGCAGCATCTCGTGCCGCACGACCATTTCGTTTTCCACCCAGTCTTCCGCCAGGTAGATTCGATGCCCCTCCGACTCCCAACGACCCACGCACTCGCCGGTGGGGCAGTCGAACTGGTAGCCGGGCACCACGAACCACTGGACCCGCTCAAAGTTGCCCGAGAGACCGGAGCAGGCTTCGGTCTTGGCCCACCACTGTCGGTATGGGGCCGGCGGGTCGAGCGGCCGGTCATTGGCCGGCTCGAAGGGGCTGCAGCCCGCTAGAAGGACCGAAATCCAGAGACACCACCTGAACATCCTGCGCCGGCCTCCTCAGCAGCCCATCGGCCCTCACGGGGCCTCGCCGGCGAGGGAGGAGCCGGAGGCTGTGGAAGAGTATCGGCGGGAGTGAGCCGGGGTTGAGGGCGGTCAGGGCTTGCAGTTCAGATCTCGCCGGCCCAGCGAGAGCGGGAGATTCCCAGGGGGGACGGAGAGGACGGTGTCCCAGGACGCGCATCCACGCGCCGCGAGGCGTAGCGCGACCCGTGCCGCCCGCAATGAGATGGTCTTGGAACCGAGGATTCGGCCCTGGTTTCTCCCGTCGATAAAGAGTTCGGCCTCCCGGGTCTGGGTCTCGATCTGAATTTTTCCGGTCAGGATGCTTGGCGCCGCGGGCTGCTTTTGCTGCGGCGCCAGCGTCGCGCCGGCACCCCGCGAGCTTCCATGGGGAAGGGCGAGGATCGCAACGGCCACCACGCTCGCCAGGAGCGCTCCCGCCGACACCCACCAGATGGCAGAACGCCACGCAACTGACCTGGCGGATGTTCGTGGGATGGACGGCCTCGGGCGATTGGGCACGGGGGTGCGGTGGGCGAGTTTGCGGGTGGACGAGCGTGGGATAGACCCAGGATCGAGCCGAGCCCGCAGGCTCGGTCGGCTGTGAGCGCCGCTGCGCGCCAACTCGACCATCTGGGTGCGGATCGGATCATGCTGCTCCAGCGGGGCCGCGCCGATTGCGGCGACTGCTTCTTCCAGGCTGGGCCAGCGCCGGGTCGGGTCCTTCTCGAGCATCCGAGTCACTGCCCGCGCCAGCGAGGGCGGGCAGTCGGGCCGCCGGCTCGCGATCGGCGCCGGGTGCTGGAAGAGGTGCGCCCGCATGATCTCCATCAGATCGCTGCCGGAGAAGGGCGGCTTCCCTGTTAGCATCTCGTACGCGGAAATGCCCAGACTGTACTGGTCGGACGCACTGGTAATCTTTCCGTTGGTGCATTGCTCGGGGCTCATGTAATTCGGGGTCCCGACCGCAGCACCCGTGCTGGTCAGGCCGGTGGCCTGCTGCACCTTCGCGATCCCGAAGTCCGTCACTACCGCCCAGCCGTCCGCGTCGATCATGATGTTGGCCGGTTTGATATCGCGGTGCACGACCCCCTTCCGATGCGCGTAGGTTAGGGCCCCGCCAACGTGGGCCACGATGGTCTGCACCATCTTGACGGGGAGAGGCCCCAACTCTTTGATGATTGAGTCTAGCGCCCGGCCCTCGACGTGCTGCATGACGAAGAATAGGAGCCGATCAGTTTCCCTGACGGCGTGGATGGGGATGATATGAGGATGGCTTAGTCCCCCAGCGGTCTTCGCCTCCCGCTTGAAGCGCTCCGACATCCCCTCGCCGTACAGCAGGTAGGGATGCATCACCTTGATCGCCACCTTCCGGCCCAAGGCGATTTCGTGGGCGAGGAAGACGGTCGCCATACCGCCCCGTCCCAGTTGGCCGTAGATCTCGAATTCGCCGCGGGTCGCGTCCCGGAGCGCGCCGATCAGCTCGTCGGGCTTGGGGATTGGCGTCGGTTTGGACTCGACCACCTCGAGCGTGTCCACGTAGGCCTGGGACGCCCGTACGTCGGCCCCGCAGGCCGGGCAGTACTTGCTTCCGGCGACTACCCGCTCGCCGCAGGACGGACAGGGAACCGTTGAGCTCATCCGAGGGCAGTCATAGGGCCCAGTCCGCCTCGAGGTGGGCGTTGTCTCACAGCACCAGCGGTGTTTTCGCCCCAGACAACGATTCGGGGCTTCAGGGCAGTGTCAGATCGTCGGGGGCTACTGCCGGATCGCGGAGACCTGATTTCCTTGAAAAGTTAGGACCATGGCGAGAGTCGGAGAGTCATATCCGCTCGGCAAGGGACCGAAATCCTGGATCTCGTTGACGGCGGCAAGGGCCTCGTCGGCCATGCTCCCATCGCTGGTGAGGTCGTCGACGATGCCGATTTTCTTCACAACGAGGTGCACCCGCGCGTGACCATCGGGCGGGAGAGTGCTCCAGTCTTTTTGGCTCCAGAGCTGCTGCACCTTGGCGCCCACGTGTTGCACGTAGCTCTGGATCTCTACCGCGACCCGCTTGGTGCGCTCGGCCGGGCTCTCCTTCGCTTTTTCCTGGACCGGCGCGGTCGGGGTAGCGCCGGAGACGGGAACCGGCGACGAAATCGCGCTGTCGGTCGCCGGAGGTGCCGCCGTCTGCTGCTGGGGCGCGCCTGCCGTGACACTGTCCGTGCTGGTCTGGGTACTGGCCTGCGGGATCCCCGGCGCCGGGGCGATGGGCTCCTGGCGGGAGCGGAGATAGAAGCCGGCGCCCACGCCGAGCCCAACGGCGGCACCGACGACGAGGAGCCAGGGCCAGATCCGGCGTGGCGGCCGGACCGCCTCGATTTCGCCGCTTACGGGCTCCGCTTCCAGCGACTCGGCGGGGTCGGAATCGGGAGTGACGGGGTATCGAGCGGATCGATTCTTGGACGGAACCGGACGGATTCGCCCCGCTGGCACCGGGCTGACCGGAGTGCTCAGTTGGGAGAGCCGCTTGTAACTGTCGCCGCTCCGCGCCAGTTCCACCATCTGACTGCGGATGGGGTCGTCATGCGTGAGCGGGGCGGTCTCGATCACCGCCACCAGCTCATCCATCGACGGCCAGCGGTCCGTCGGTTCCTTGGCCATCATCCGCGCAATGGCGCCGCCCAGCTCGGCCGGGCAATCCTGGCGGAGGGCTTCGATCGGCCGGGGCACCTCGAAGAAATGCCCCTTCATGATCTCCATGATCGTCTCGCCGGAGAACGGCGGCTTGCCCGTGAGCATCTCGTAGGCGCACACGCCGAGCGAATATTGGTC
>JBGPJS010000476.1:0-3399 GCA_041485505.1 Gemmatimonadota bacterium
CCCCTTCCACGGTGGAAGCAATCATGTAGGGCTCCACCTTGAGATCGGCGAGCCGAGTCAGGGCACTCACCGCGTCATTGGTGTGCAGGGTCGAGAAGACCAGGTGCCCCGTCATCGCGGCCTGCACCGCGATCCCCGCGGTTTCGGCGTCCCGCATCTCGCCCACCATCAGCACATCGGGGTCCTGGCGGAGAATGCTCCGGAGTGCCGTGGCGAAGGTGACTCCCGCCTTGCTGTGCACCGGCACCTGGGTAACACCAGGTAAGTGATACTCCACCGGGTCTTCGACGGTGATGATCTTTTCCTCGGTCGCGTTTCGAAGACCGAGCGCGGCGTAGAGCGTGGTGGTCTTACCGCTTCCGGTGGGGCCGGTCGCGAGAATGATCCCATGCGAGCGTCCTGCCAGCCGGCGGAACTGCTCCAGCATCTCGGGTGCCATGCCGAGCTCCTCGAGACTGACGGGCCTCCCACCGCGATCGAGCAACCGCAGCACCACCGACTCGCCGAACAGGGTCGGGACAGTCGAGACCCGAAGATCCAGCTCCCTGCTTTCCAGCCGCACCCGGATCCGCCCATCCTGCGGGGTTCGTCGCTCTGCGATGTCCAGTTCGGCCAGGAGCTTGACCCGCGACACCACCGCCGCTTGAAGCCCTCGTGGCGGAGTAGGCAGCTCGCTCAGGACTCCGTCGACCCTGAGCCGAGCCCGGAGCCCGTCTCGCGTCGCCTCTAAGTGAATGTCGCTCGCACCGGCGTCGTGGGCCTCCCGGATAAGCAGGTTCACGAACCGGATCACCGGTGGCTGGTTCGCAAGATCGCGCACGTCAGCCAGGTCGTCTCCGTCCGCCTGTCCGCCTGTCCGCCCGTCCGCCTGTGCGCCCTCCGCCAGATCCCGCACCAGCTCCACCACCGATTCACTGGCCGCGAAGATGCGCCGGATGGCCTCCCGCAACGCCTCGGACTCTGTCGGCACCAGCTCGACCGGAGTCCCGTACGACTCCTCGAGGTCAGCTATCGCCTCAGCGTTGGGTGTGCCCGCCACCGCTACCTTCAGCCGACCCTCCGACAGCTCGAGTGGGAGCATCCGGTAGTACTCCAGGTACTCCGCGGCGAAGGCCTCAGCGATGGGGAGCTTGGGGGTGAGTGTGGTATCGGTCAGATGTCTCCTCCTGGTGTGCCCGCACTCCTCGTTACCTTATCCCGAGCGCGACGGCCAATCGCGAGTCAGCCAGCGCCTCATCCCGAGGGTGCCCCGCGGGGCGCGGGACCCGAGGGATCTACTCCCCTTGTGCTCGACGTTGCGGCGTTTGCTCTTAGGCAGGCCGCGTGCCGCGCGGTTGGCGGGACTTCCACCGCGGTCGTCTTGTTTTCAAGGATCCACGACGCCTCCACGCGCTCTCGTTGATCCACCCATCACCCGGACGACAGCCAGCGCTTCCAACCCCAAGCCCACCTTTCTCTTCGCTACCCGTCTGCCGGTCCGCCACTCCCTCGCGCCCGGGTCGCGGCAAGCCGCTCCCAAGGGGCGCTCGGTCGCCGCCTGTCCGCCTGACCGACTATCCGCCACTCCGCGTGCGACATCAACTGCGACATGTCCCGTGAAGAGTGCGACCTGACGCGAACCCAACCGTGACACGGGGCATCTGGCGGAATTTCCCGCGCGGGATAAGTTGTCGGCAGCCCCCAGTTCCCCCTGTAGCTGTGGTCGGATCGATGTTGGCGAAGACGTTTCTCGTCCTTGGCCTCTCCGCGGCCATGGGCGACGTGGTCGAGTGCATCGAGCGCCTGTCATCCAGCAGCCGCCACCTCCTGCTTTACGGCGAGCGCGGCGTCGGGAAGACCCTGATCGCCCGCTACATCCACGACCACTCCCCCCGCAAAGCCGGCCGCTTCGTGTCCTGCGACATCCCGACCAGGGATGAGAACCTCGTCCTCGACGATCTTCTGGGTCACGGTCGGGGCGCCTTTACCGGTGCCGCCCGGGCGCGGAAGGGGATGGTGGAAGAGGCCCACCAGGGCACCCTTTTTCTGGACGAGATGGGGCTCGCCGGCCCCAAGCTGCAGCACCTCCTCCTAGCCCTGCTCGAGCGAGGCTTGGTACGTCCGCTCGGCGCCGAACGCGACGTCAGTGTCGACGTCCGTGTCATCGCCGCCACCAATCAGGACCTCGACGCGCGGGTGCGTGCGGGTACCTTCCCGGCCGATCTGCTGGATCGCTTCGGACCTTTCAGAATCACCATTCCCCCGGTCCGAAACCGCCGCGAGGAGATCCTGCCCCTGGCCAACCGCTTCGTCGCGGTGGAGGCCGAGGGGTTCGGGCGTCGGGACCCGCCGCCGCTGTCGCGGGAGGTTTTGAATCTGTTTGCCGTGGCGCCCTGGTGGGGGAACGTGCGGGAGCTGGAGTTGGAGTGTGCCTTTGCAACCCTCTGGTGCGGGGACCGGGCTCGGATCGAAGTCGAGGACTTGTCACCGCTCTTCCTCGGCACCCTGGGCCGGCTGCACCGCCGTCGGGAGCGTCACCGCGCCATCACCCCACGCCAGGTCGAGGCGACCCTGGCCCTGGTGGGCGGGAGCCGCACCAAAGCGGCCGAGCTGCTGGGCGTGGACCGCCGCCAGGTGCAGCGGATTCTGAGAGGCGCGCGCGGCTGACGGCCTCTCAGGGCTGCAGTAACCCCCTACCGCCTTACCGTCCTACCGCCTTTCCGCCTTACTGCCCTACCGCCCGTCGCACTTTTCTGGGGTCATGTCGCAGTTGATGTCGCAGTGAGTGGGTTTCCTCCCGTCCTTTCCCTTTCATCAAGTTGTAGTTGACCCGGCGGGTTGCGCCGCAATCCACGACCGGCACGCGGCCTGCCTTAGCCGAGGCATCCCGCTTCCGGAGCCGCCCGTGCCCTCCTCCCGTTCTGCCTGGCTCGTCACGCTCGCCAGCCTCCTGCTCGCCCCAAGTGCCCTCCGGGCGCAAATAACCAACGGCCCCTCGGGTCCACTCAACGTCTATACCCTTCCGGCCGCTGACCCGAACCGGCCAACCAATAGCGGTCCCTACCCGGTCCCGTTCTGGGTGGTGAACACCTCCGGGTCGGGCCTTGACGCGTCCTTCTCCTGCAGCAAGAGCGGCCCGATCACCTGCGGAACCGTGAGTCCGACCTTCGCCTCGATCAATCCCAACGATTCCATCACGGTAACGGTGAACTACAGCTCCGGGGCAACCACCGGCGCCGGCTACATTCAGCTGACCGCCACTCCGGACATCGGCCAGGGCAGCAGCGGAATCCGCAACGTGACCGTGGCGGTCAACGGCAAAGGGGTGCCGAGCTTGGTGACCCGGAATGTGACCAATATCGATCGGGGACTCTGCCTCACGGTGGGCGCCGGGGAGGGCGCCGGCCTCTCCTGCGGCGA
>JBGPJS010000477.1:0-3396 GCA_041485505.1 Gemmatimonadota bacterium
AGGAGGAGAATGTTCGACTTGTCGAGCTCAACATCGCCTTCCCGGGTACTGGTGGCATTGATGCGCTTGTAGTGGTTATAAACGGCGACGGCCAGGGTCCGCTTGGCGCGCTCCTGGCCGATCACGTACTGGTCCAGGACGTCCTTGATCTCGGTGGGCGTCGGAACCTGGGTGATGGTATCGGCGACGTCGCGCTCTTCGTCCTCGGCCAGGATCTCGTTGCAGAGGGTAATGCATTCGTTACAGATGTAGACCGACGGGCCGGAAATGAACTTCCTGACCGAATCCTTCGACTTACCGCAGAACGAACAGCGGAGGTGCTTGTCGTTGGACATGAGGTGGCCGTGGTCAGGGTGAAGAGCGACCGGGGGGTACCGGAAAAGTGCCTCCCCCCCCGGGGAGCGTCAAGGGTTACTTGGCGGCCACCAATTCGGCGTGTTTGGCGATGACGCTGTCGATCAGGCCGTACTCCTTGGCCTCCTCCGCGCTCATGAAGCGGTCCCGGTCCATGTCCCGTTCGATGTTTTCGATGGTCTGACCGGTGTGCTTGCTGTAAAGGCTATTGAGCTTGGAGCGGAGGTAGAGAATCTCCCGGGCCTGGATCTCGATGTCCGACGCGGTACCCTGGGTGCCACCCGAGGGCTGGTGGATCATGATCCGGGAGTGCGGGAGCGCGCTCCGCTTGCCCTTGTTGCCCGCGGCCAGAAGAAACGAGCCCATCGAGGCCGCCATCCCCATGCACATGGTGTTCACCGGGGCCTTGAGGTACTGCATGGTGTCGTAGATGGCCAGGCCGCTGGACACCACGCCGCCGGGCGAGTTGAGGTAGAGGTAGATGTCCCGTTCCGGGTTGTCCGCTTCCAGGAACAGGAGCTGGGCGATGATGATGTTGGCGACGTCGTCATTGATCGGCGCGCCGAGGAAGACGATACGGTCCATCAACAGGCGGGAGAAGATGTCGTAGGAGCGCTCGCCCCGGCTGGACCGTTCGATGACGTACGGCGGATAGAGAGTAGACATCGTCACGCGGTGACCTCTTCGACAGTGGACTGCGCCAGCAGCCAGGTAAATGCCTTATCCTCGGTGATCGAGTGTTCCAGCTCGCGGAGCCGGTTGGACTTCTCCAGCGACGCGTACACCTGTCCGGCGGCGATCCCCCGCACGCCCGCCAACGCCGCGATCCGCTCGTCCAGCTCCTTTTCGGTGGCCCGGAGCCCTTGGCCCTCCACCACCGCGTCCAGCACCAAATCCCGCCGCACCTGCCCTTCGGCAATGGGCCCGAACTCGGTCCCAAACTTGTCCATTTCCTCGGGCGGGATCTGGTAGGCTTGAGCGTAACCCCGCAGGAAGCGTTCCACCAGCGACGGCGGCGCCTCCACGCCGTTGGCCTGGACCAGCTCCTGGATGAGGGTCTGCCGTACCTCGCGGTCCGCCTGCGCCGCGGCGTCCCGGGCCAACTCGGCCCGGACGGCGGTGCGCAGGGCCTCGAGGCTCTCGAAGTCCCCCACCTCGCGCGCCAGGGCGTCGTCGAGCGCCGGCAGCTCCTGCCGCTTCACCTCGTGCAGGGTGATCCGGACCCGGCGGGTCTGGCCCCGTTTCGAGGCATCGGCATGGTCGTCCGGGAACTTGACCTCGGAGTCGAGGGTCTGGCCGGGCTCGAGGGTCATGACCTTTTCTTCGAGGTCCGGAATGGCGCGCCCCTCGCCCAATACCATGGAGTAGGGCTGCGAATCGCCTGCCTTGCCGTCTTCCAGGGGAGCGACCTCGACCCGGACCATCTGGCCCGGGGAAGGCTTGGTCCCCTCCACCGGCAGCCAGGCGGCCTTCTGCTCCTGCAGGGTACGGAGCCGCACTTCCACCTCCGCCTCGGCGACCGGGGCCACGCTACGCTTGAGTTTGAATCCGCCGAGGCGACTCAGCTTGATCTCTGGTCGGACATCCACATGGAACTCGAACTCGAGCGGACCGCCGTCTTCGAATTTGAGGTTGTGGACGTGCGGCTCCGCAACCGGCCGCAGGTCCTGGCTGGTCTTGGCCTCTTCCCAGCTCTCTCGAACCAGTTCTTCCAGGACCGATTGCCGGATGGCGTCGCCGAACCGCTTCCGGACCACGGTCTCGGGTGCCTTGCCCTGACGGAACCCCGGCAGCCGGGCCCGCTGGCTGTAGTACTTGAGGGCTTTGGCCTCCGCTTGGCGGACCCGGTCCACCGGCACGGTGACCTGCAGCGACTTGGAGGCCGAGTCTTCTTTGGTCTTCTGGATGCTGATGTCGGACATGAGTGCCCAGACTGAGAAATCGGACCGGCGCCTCCCCGGCCCAGCGGAGCGGAATCTACCCCGGGCGCGTTGGACGGGTCAACGCGTGCCGGGGGTTGACCCACGCGGTGGATCGGGTTCATATGGGGGATGCCGACGGTGTTGCTGGTGGACGACGAGAGTTCGATGCGGCGGGCGCTGCGCCAATTCTTCGAGCGCGGCGGTATGAGCGTCGTGGAGGCGGCGTCGGCCAACGAGGCGCTGGCCAAACTCGACGGGCCCGAACCAATCGACGCCGTGGTGAGCGACGTCCTGATGCCCGAGGTGAGCGGACTCGCCTTCTATGACACCTTGGTGGCCCGCGCCCCCGGATTGGCCCATCGGGTCGTGTTCCTCACCGGCGCGTCGCAGGATCCCACGGTGCACGGTCCCATCGAGCAGCGCGGAGTGCCGCTCATCTCGAAGCTGGATGATTTGAGATTGGTCGTCGATGCGGTCCGCGTGGCGCTGTTGAAGAAGGGCCCGCCATTCCGTCCTACTTCGCCTCCGCCCCATCCCTGAAACCACACGTATTGTGCGCCCCGTCGCAAAACGGCGTGTCCTTCGACCCGCCGCAGCGGCAGAGCGCCAGCGAGGCTCGTTCACCGAGCCCGAATCGTCCTCCGGTTTCGTCCCTTATCTCGAAACTTCCCGCCGCGCGCAGGGCGCCGTTGGGATTCACCGTAATCCGGGAGGGTCCTTCGGGGCCGGTGGGGGTCGAGGGTGGCGGCGGCAGCTCCCGCGCCGAACCGATATCCCGGAACCCCGAGCTCGCGTGGCTGCCGTCACAGAATGGCTTGTCCTTCGACTGACCGCAGCGACATAGGTAGACCGCGGTGCCACTACCCCGACCAAATTCTCGTCCCTCGCGGTCGACCAGCTCGAAGTCGCCCGCGACTTTGTAGGGGCCATGCGACGTGACGGTGATGGTGAATTGGGGCACGCTGGCCGAGGATGCAGGATGCAGGATGCAGGATTCAGGATTCGGGAGTCGGGAGTCGGGAGTCGGTGGCTACCAGGCAAAGCCGGATTCCGGATCCTGACTCCTGACTCCCGACTCCCGACTCCTACCACCATGCGAACGGGGGGACTCGAACCCCCA
>JBGPJS010000478.1:0-3394 GCA_041485505.1 Gemmatimonadota bacterium
AGCTCGAGCGCCTCCGCCTCTTGCACTCCATCAGCCAGGAATTCAGTAGCTCCCTCGATTTCGACGAATTGCTTCCCCGCATTTTCGACCGGGTCCTGACCGCTCTGGGAGCCCAGGGCGGCTCGCTCTGGCTCAGCGAGGGGGAGATGCTCCGTTGCCGTTTGGCGATGGGCGGCTCCAGCCAGAAGTTGGTCGGTGCCCTCATGCCGGTCGGGACCGGGTTCGTAGGCGACGTCGCCCTCAAGCAGCGCACCACCATCGTGACCGGCGCCATCAACGACCCCCGGTTCGAATCGCGGGTGGATCGAACCACCGGGATGTTTGTCCGGGACCTCATGGCGTCGCCGATGGTGACACAGGGGATCACGGTCGGTGCCATCCAGGTCTCCAACAAGGTCACCGGCAACGGCACTTTCGATGAGCACGACCGTGAGCTGCTGGAAGGCCTCGCCGCGAGCGCCGCGGTGGCCCTTCGCAATGCCCAACTCCACACCGCCGAGAAGCGGGCCCGGGATCTGGCGCTGCTCCTCGAGATCAGTCGTGAAATCACCGCGACCCTCGATCTGGATCGAGTCCTGCACTCCGTCGTGAATCTGGCCTCCCGCGCACTGGAGTTCGATCGGGGCGCGATCGCCCTGCTCGATGGCCGCCGGTATGAGATCCGCGCCGTGGCCGGTCAGGAACAGGTCAACCCCAAGGAGGAGGCGACTCTCCGGTTGGTGCAGCGCGCCGCCTGGGCCGGCGATCGCGGCGAGTCGTTCTATCTGACTGATCGTCAGGAGCCGGCCAACGAGGCCGCGCGCGCGTTCGTCGCCGCCTTCGGCGATGGCCTTACGGCCGATGAGACCCTCAGCGGGCTGTACCTCCCACTCAAGGATGAAGAAGGCGTGTTGGGCGTCCTGCTCTTTGAGGCACGTCGGCCGGAGTTCCTGACCGCCACCCAGGTGGAACTGGCGGAGATCCTCGGCAACCAGACGGCCGTGGCCCTGCGCAACGCCCAGCTCTACCACCAAGTCCCCCTGGTCGACACGCTCGGCGCGATCGCGGCGCGTAAGCGCGCGCTGATGCAGTTGCCCCTGGGCCGTCGGCTGGCCTACGGCACGGCGCTTTCCCTCACGCTGGCGGCGGCGACGCTCATCCGCTGGCCGCTCCGCGTGGATGGCGCGGGTCCGGTGTTCCGCCCGGCCAGCTTCACCGAAGTCCGTGCCCTGGTGCCCGGCGTGATCGACCGGGTCATGGTCAAGGAGGGAGCTCGGGTCCCCCGCGGAGCTGCCCTGGTGCAGCTCCGGGACCCGGAGCTGCAGGCGGTGCGACTCTCCCGCGACGCCGAGCGTGCCGCCGCCGAGCGCAGCGCCGCCGTGGCGGTGAGCCGGGGCGATCTCGGCGAGGAACGGCTCCAGCGGGTTCGGGCGGAGTCCTTTCGTCGTGAACTCGGGTTGCTCGATGCGGAAATCGCCGGCGCCACCCTCCGCGCTCCGACCGACGGAGTGGTCCTGACCGCGCGACCGGAGGAGCGGATCGGTGCCCGACTCGAGTCCGGCGATCTCGCCGTGACCCTTGGCCGGACCGATACCCTGATGCTCGACTTCGGCGTGGCCCAGCGCGAAATCGCCCGGGTGACTCCAGGCCAGGAGGTCCGTCTCCGGGTCGATGCCATTCCCGATCGGACCTTCAGCGGTGCTGTCACGCTGGTAGGTCAGCTCCCGCCCGATTCCGGTTCCGAGGTCTTCTTCCCGGTCCGCGCCACGATTGCCAACCCCGAGGGGCTGCTTCGGCCGGGGATGGCCGCTCACGCCCGGGTACTGACCGCGCCCACTTCACTGGTCGGGCGACTTTGGCGAGGTCCCAGCCGGTGGCTACGGCTGTTCTGGTGGAGGATTCGGCCATGAGGATCGGAACCTGTAGTCTCACCGGCATCCTTGTAGTTCTCGGCCCGCTCGCCTGCGGCCGTCCTGACGCCGCGCCCGATCCGCACCAGGTCCTTCACGCCGGTGCGGCGGATTCTCTCGCTACGCGCTACGAGGTGGATACTGCCACGGTGGAAGTGCCGCTCCTGCTGGCCGCTCAGGTCTATGTCGAGCACGACGCCCTGGTCCTGGGACGCTCGCGGGGAATCGTGGAATCGGTGTACGTCGAGCTCGGCGCGCCGGTCGAGCAGGGGCAGCTGCTGGCCGAGCTGGAGCACATCGACCAGGAGATCGCGCGGGCCCAGGCCCGCGAAGCGTACCAGCAGCAGGAACTGGTGGTGAGTCGGTCGCGAGAGCTCGCGAAGTCAGGGGGGGTCACGCGCGCCGACTCGGAAGCGGCGGAGTTTGCCTTCCAGAACGCCGCACTCGCCTTGCGGCAGGCGGAGCGGGCCTATGATCTGACCCGCATTACGGCCCCGTTTCCGGGTGCGGTGACGGCCCGGATGGTCCGCCCTCACCGGCTGGTCGCCGATGGGGACTCGCTGTTCCGGGTCACCGCGCTCGCGCCCCTGCTGGTGTCGGTGCACGTCCCCGAGGGGGCCGCGGCGCATCTGGCGCCTGGCAGCAGCGCGCGCGCCGCCGGAGTGGAAGGGCGTTCGGCGCTAGCACGAGTGGTGCGGGTCTCTCCCGCGGTGGACCCCGCGAGCGGGACCCGGGAAGTGATCCTGGAACTACCTGGCGGCTCCGGATTCCGGCCGGGGACCTCGGTCTCTCTGCGGGTCGGTGCCGAGCGGCGCCGCGTGGTAGCGGTGCCAGCGGAAGCGCTGGACGGGCAGGGATACGCGACAGTGTGGGAAAACGGCCGGAGCACGCTCCGCCCGGTCACCGTGGGAGCGACGCTCGCGGACGGGCGGCTCGAGGTGTTGAGTGGGCTTTCACCCGGCGAGAGCGTGGTGCGGGAGCCCCGGTGAGCGCGCTGCATCGGCTCCGGACCGATCTGGTGATCATCGCCCAGCGATATCAGGGCGAGGAGAGCTTCATCGTGAAGGACGTGGAGGCGCGAAAGTACTACCGGTTCCGTCCGGTCGAGATCGCCGTAATGCAGGAATTTGATGGGACCGCCTCGCCGGAAGCGCTGGCCGCCCGGCTGGGATCCTCGGGACTTACCATCTCCGCGGCCGCCATCGAAGGCTTCGCGCGAAAGCTCAAGCAGATGGGGTTGCTGGAGCGGAGCCTTTCCGAGCGCTCGGTGCTTCAGCTGGAGCGGCTGCGGGCCGACCGGCGGCGGCGGCTCGGAGCCGGTGCCTGCCGGGGAAGCCTGCTCCGCATGCGGTGGTCGGTAGGCGATCCCGATGCCCTCTTCGATCGCTGGCTCCCCCGGCTGCGGTTCTTCTTCACCCCGACGTTTCTGGGGATTTCCGTCCTGCTCTTCCTGGCCTACGCCGCCGTGGCCGTTGCCAAATGGCCCGAGCTCTCCCGGGAGATCG
>JBGPJS010000479.1:0-3360 GCA_041485505.1 Gemmatimonadota bacterium
CTCCCAGAATCCGGAGGCGGCGTTCCTCCATACGCCGGGACTCAAGATCGTCTGTCCCGCGACGGCGCGGGACGCCAAGGGGCTCATCAAGAGCGCGGTTCGGGACGACGACCCCGTCCTCTACTTCGAGCACAAGTATCTTTATCGTCGCATCAAGGAAGACCTGCCGGAGGGGGAGGAGATCCTGACGCCAATCGGCCAGGCGCGGCTGGCCCGGGAGGGAAAGGACCTTTCGGTCATCACCTGGTCGGCCATGGTCTTCAAGGCGCTGGAGGCAGCGGAAATTCTGGAACGGGAAGACGGGCTCTCGGTGGAGGTGCTCGATCTGCGCACCCTGCTCCCCATGGACGACGCGGCGATCGTCGCCACGGTGAAGAAGACCAACCGAGTGCTCATCGCGCACGAGGATACCCGGACCGGTGGGGTGGCGGGCGAGATCACCGCCCGCATCAACGACCTGGCCTTCGAGTGGCTCGACGCGCCGGTCAAGCGGGTGGCCGCGCACGACGTGCCGCTGCCCTACGCCCCGACCCTGGAGGACTTCGTGCTCCCGCAGGTGGAGGATCTGGTGAAGGCCTGTCGCTGGCTGGCCGGGTATTGAGGCTATGGGCTGTGGGCCTGCGCTATGGGTTCGCCGAGCCGCGACCGGCCCATAGCGCATAGCCCATAGCCCCCGCGCGCATCGCTTTCGGAGACATTCGCATGGCCAAGATCGACGTCATCATGCCCCAAATGGGCGAGTCCATCGCCGAGGGGACACTCTCGAAGTGGATCAAGAAGTTGGGCGACGAGGTGAAGCGGGACGAGCCGATCTTCGAGATCTCCACCGACAAGGTCGATGCCGAAATCCCGGCGCCCAGCGCCGGGGTCCTGGCGGAGATCCTGGTACAGGAAGGCCAGACGGTTGCGGTACAGACGATTGTGGCGCGGATCGAAACTGAGAAGGCGGCGGCCGTCGTCGCCGCCCCGAGCGAAGCGAGGGGGCCCTCGCCCGCGCCTACCTCGGCGCCCCCGGCTGCGGTCACGACCATCGCCCCCGCCGGCCCGCTGTCCCGCCCTGCGGCTCCCGCTCGGGCCTCGTCCACCGCTCCCGCCTCGCCCGATGGTCCCCAGACCGCTGAAGAACGCCTGCGCCAGCGCTCGACCCCGCTGGTGCGGAAGATCGCCGCGGAGCACAACGTCGATATCTCGGTGATCTCGGGCACCGGAATAGCGGGACGGGTCACCAAGAATGACATCCTGGGCTACATCGAGGGGGGGGCCACTCCCACCATCACTCCCCCTCCCGTGGCGCCGGCGTCCCCGCCGGTGCCACGGGCGGGGACGCCCGCGCCACCAGCGGGGATGCCCGCGCCACCAGCGGGGACGCCCGCGCCACCAGCCCATGTTGGGGTCGATCCCTGGCCGGGCGATCGGGTGGAGCCCTGGTCGCGGATCCGGAAGCTCACCGCGGATCACATGATCATGTCGCGGCGGGTGTCGGCCCACGTCAACAGCCTCTTCGAAATCGACTACACCCGGGTCTCCCAGATTCGGGCCCAACAGAAGAAGGAATACGCCGATCGCGGCGTGAACCTGACTTACCTGGCCTTCATCATCAAGGCGGTCGCCGAGAACCTTCGCAAGCATCCCGTCATCAACGCCGCTGTCGCCAACGACGCCACCATCTACCGCAAGGACGTCAACATCGGCATCGCGGTGGCGCTGGACTGGGGACTGATCGTCCCGGTCATCAAGCATGCCGACGAGCTCTCGCTGATGGGGATCGCCCGCGCCATCAACGATCTTGGGGAGCGGGCCCGGACCAAGAAGCTGTCGCCCGATGAAGTGCAGAAGGGGACCTTCACCATTACCAATCCGGGCGGCTTCGGCTCCTTTGCCGGGACCCCGATCATCAATCAGCCCCAGGTGGCGATCCTGGGTGTGGGATCGATCGAGAAGCGCCCCTCGGTGGTGACGCTGCCGGATGGGACCGACAGCCTCGGCATCCGGCTCAAGGGAATGCTGACCATGGCGTACGACCACCGGATCGTGGACGGCGCCGCCGCGGACCGATTCCTGGCCGACGTCAAGACCATGTTGCAGGACTATCCCGAAAGCGCCTCCTGAGATGCCACGCTCGCTCAGCGTCTCCCGGGTGACCGTCCTCCCGGACCACGAGGCGGAATACCTCGCGGCCATTCAGCACCTGGCGGCCCTTGCCGCGCGGCGAGGGCAACACCTGTGGCTGTTCCGCAGCGCGGACAAGCCGCACACCTACCTGGAGTTCAGCGAGAGTCCGAGCGCGCTCTCCCATCGCACCCGGGCCTCGCGGACCCCGGAAGAGCTGAAGGCCGAAATGCGGATCCAGGCGATCGCGAAATACGAGCCCGGGTCTTGGGATCTCTGGGAGGAGATCCCCGCCGAGGCCCCCCGGAAGAGCGAAGGCTGGACGCCCGAGAGCGATGCGGACAGCGAGGAGTGAGGAGTCAGGATTCGGGATTCAGGAGTCAGAGCCCGGGTCCGACCGGACCATCTCGCATTCCGAATCCTGAGTCCTGAATCCCGAATCCTGAATCCATAGGTTCCCATGCCCCGACGCATCATCGACATCGACGGTGAGAAATGGGAGGTGGCGCCCAGCGGTCGGGTGACGCAGTACACCCGGGACGAGTTCGGTATCGTGTTCGGCCGAGGCTCGGGAAGCGCCCGCGAGCAGCGGGTGGCCCGGTATTCCCCCATCGGGGTCCGGAGTCCCGAATCCTCACTGGCCGAACTCTCCGATCACCAGTTGAAGGAACTCTTCGAGCGGTCCCAGCCGTCCTGGACGGCACCGGAGACCGGCTACCGGCGCTGAGCCCGCCGGCACCGCCGTGGCGACAGTAGACCTCCATCTTCACTCGACGGCCTCTGACGGCGAATGCCCGGCGGCCGAGGTCGTCGACCGCGCCGACGCCGCAGGTCTCTCGGCGATCGCCCTCACCGATCATGATACCCTGGCCGGCATCCCCGCCGCGCTCGCGGCCGGGCACCGGTGCGGAATCCGGGTCATCGGTGGTTGCGAGTTTTCGGTGGCGGCCCCTTGGGGGGAGATGCACGTGCTGGGCTATTTTCTCCCGCCCGACGAGCCCACTCTCAATGAATTCCTGACCAGATGCCAGGCGGATCGCGAGCGCCGGGGTCGAGCTATGATCGAGCGATTGCGCGGAATGGGGGTCAGCATCGACGTCGAGGACCTGCTGACGGAAGCGGGTCGGGGTGCCATCGGCCGGCCGCATGTGGCCCGGGCACTGGTGAGGCGAGGTGCTGCGGCCGGCATGAACGAAGCGTTCGACCGGTATATCGGGCGGGGCCGGCCTGCGTTCGTCGAGAAGAGCTTGC
>JBGPJS010000480.1:0-3349 GCA_041485505.1 Gemmatimonadota bacterium
CTCCGTCGTTGAAGTAGAGGCGGCCCAACCGGTCTTCGCCCTTCACGGCGTAGAAGCTCGCCGTGTCGGAACACAGGGCCCGATGGTTGGTGGAGAGCAGGACGATGTTCGGCGGATTTCCCCCGCCGCTGACTCCACCGGGCGCCCCCACATCCGAGCAGGCGATCGCCAAGGCCGCCGCCAGGCCGGCGCTGATAGCACGAAACCGAGTCATGTCCTCATTCCTCCGTGTGACCATCCAGAATCCGTTGAAGCCGAGGGCGTGAAATGGCGAGCCGTCGCGCCGCCTCACTCTTGTTGCCATTCACCAGTTGCAAGGTCGCCTGCACCGCCGCGCGGGTGATCGCATCCAGCCGAGCCGGGAAGGGAAGCGTCCCGGCCGCGGGTGTCTCGGCCGGCGATACCGCCTTGAGCTCGTCCACCCTGAGGAGGCCTGGCGGCGAGAGCACCAGTGCGCGCTCGATCGCATTCCGCAACTCCCGCACATTGCCGGGCCAGGAATACTCGCGGAGCACCGCGCGGACTTCGGGCGAGAGGCTCGGAACCGGAAGGCCATAGCTGGTCGCGAGCCGCAGGGCGAAAGTCTCCGCCAGCAGTTCGATGTCTCCTTCCCGCTGCCGGAGGGGCGGGAGCGTCAGGGCCACAACGTTGAGCCGGTAGAACAGGTCCTGCCGAAAATCGCCGCGGGTCACGGCCGCCGCCAGGTCCACGTGGGTGGCGCCGATGACACGGACATCCACCTGCCTTGTGGCCTGGCCCCCGACCCGGCGGATCTCTTTGCTTTCCAAGGCACGCAGGAGCTTGGGCTGCAGCTCCAGCGGCATATGCCCGATCTCATCGAGGAAGACGGTGCCACCGTGGGCGAGTTCGAAGAGGCCCGGTTTGGCGGCCACCGCACCGGTGAACGCCCCCCGCTCGTGACCGAAGAGCTCGCTTTCGAGCAGGTTGACGGGGATCGCGGCGCAATTGATCTCGACGAATGGCGCCGCGGCCCGCGGGCTGTGATAGTGCAGCGCCCTCGCGAGCAGTTCCTTGCCGGTGCCGGTTTCCCCTCCGATCAGCACGGTGACGTCTCGATGCGCCGCGACGCGGGCCGCTTGCTCGATGGTGCGCCGGAGCGCCGGGCTCCGGCCGAGAATCGACTCGAATCCCGTGGCCCGGCGCTCATCCGCGGCAAACTGTTCCGCCGCGACGCGACCCCGCGCCTCGCGGGCTTCCCGCTCGAGGGAACGCCGCAGCAGGCCGAGGTCATCCGGCAGCGCAAAGAAGTCACGGGCCCCGCGTTGTAAAGCCACGGCCGCGAGCCGATGGTCGGGGGAAGCTCCCACGACGTAACGCGGGGTCTGCGATGGTGGCAGGGCAGCAAGCAGATCGAGCGCTGTGCTCTCGGAACCGCCCGCGAGCAACAACAACGTGGAGGCGCCAGTGGGGAGGGCCTCCCCGCTGTCGGGAGACCACTCCACCAGGCCGGCGCCCAGTTCCGCGGCCAGATCCCCGATCGTGGCGCGGAAGCTGTCGGAGAGCTTGACCACCGCGATCCACCAGTCCCGCTCAGGCACGTGGGCCCGAGGGCTGGAGGAGGGGGCGCCCCGGCCGAGGATGGCCGGGGCGACGGTTGCCTGGGTCACCCGTCAGAGCCGTGGTCGTGACCACCGCCATGGCCGGTGCTGTCATTGTCGCCGTGGCCGGTGCTGTCGTTTCCGCCGTGATGGTCCCCGCCGTCATCGTGGCCGTCGTGATCGTCCTCACCGTTGTGGTTGTGGTCTTCAAAGGAGCTGAACGAGTCACGGATGTTGTCCCGAACCAGATGTTCGTTGGGCTGTCCATTGAGCGCTGTAGCCGGATCCACGACCGCGCCGCCGCCGTCGACGAACCACTTGCTGATGTCCACGAAGAGCGTCAGGTCGGTGGGTGCCGCCGTTCCGACCACCAGCGGCGGAACCAGCTCGGTCTCTTGATTGGCCGAAATATCGGTGGTATAAACGAACGGCGTACCGTTGAAGCTCCCGACTACGCGGACACTGGCGCCGGCGATCTCGGGGTGGTCCGTCAGGATCTGTGCGTCACCGGGGCTGTCGGTCGGCTTGTGCAGCTGGATCCGGAGCCGGTTGTAGGTACCGGTGTCGACGTCCACCGTGAACTGGCGTTGGGCACCGGCGCCAAGCGGCAGATCGAGGAACAGGGGGCCGGCCTGGACCTTCTCGCAGTCGTCCGCGTGTTCGTTGTGCTCGCCGCCATCTTCCAGCGAGTCGCAGGGGACGCTGGCCTCGACCCGCTTCAGGCTGATCTTTCTCAAGACGACCTGCACCGAGTCGATCACCAGGGTGTCGTTCGAGGTGCTGTCGGTGATGACATCGCCGGCGGCGGAGAGCGACGACGCGGCGCTGACCGGGGAGTGCGTCGCGATGCTGAACGCCACCTGGCGTCCAGCCGCGCTTGGACTGCCACCATCGCTGCAGGCCGCGAGTAGGCCCACCAGCGCGAGCGCGGCGAGAATTCGAAACTTGGTGATCATATTCCCGATCTCCAGCAAGAGCGTGAATTGGGGGTGAAGAGATCCTGTCCCCCCTGCTGGCAAGCCGGGTGCCCTCGACGACCAAAACGATAAGTCTTTGCGGCCTTGATATTTAAGACACCAAACTCGACACATAGCCTCACACAATGTAGTTCAAGACGATGCAGGCTGTAATGGATCGTTACATACACCTGACGTCGAACCTCATGGGAGCGGACGGCTAAAGCTGGCTGTTGTATCAGAATGGATCAGATGGTAGGGATCTGGTCGCGGTCGCAGGCTTCGGCGTGGGAAAACGATGCTCGGATGACGCTGGGCTGACAAGGACAGACCACCGACCCATCGCCGTTGGATGGATCGGTGGTCGGGGAAGTAACCACGCCTCGGCTCAGCTCGAGCCGTGATCATCCTTCCCATCGTGATTGTCGTCCTCGAAGGCGTGGAACGAGGACTCGATGTTGCCCTGCACCAGTCCTTCGTTGGCCTGGCCCGGATTGGCCGTGGCAGGATCCACCAGTGTGGCGCCGTTGAGATACCAGGTGCTAAGATCGACAAAGAGAGTGAGGTTGGCGCCCGATTGGTCGGTCACCGAGATGGGTGGGACCAGATCCGCCTCCTGATCCACATCGAGGTCGGTGGTGTAAGTGAATGCCGTCCCATTGTAGGTCCCAGTTACCATGATGCTCACGCCGTCGAAGGACGGGTGGGCGGCAATGAAAGCCGCGTCTTGAGAGCCCTTCGGCTTGTGGATCTTGAACTCGACCTTGCTGTAGGTTCCGGTGTCGATCGGGACGGTGAACTGGCGCTGGGCTCCGCTGCCGAGCGGAACGTCCA
>JBGPJS010000481.1:0-3343 GCA_041485505.1 Gemmatimonadota bacterium
CTGACGCTGGTGGTGATTCCTGCTCTGTATTACCTCTGGAGGCGCCGTGGCCTCGAGGGCTCTGATGATACGGCTCTGTGGGGTTCCGAGAGGTCGGCTGGAACCGTCCCTTCCGGTTCATAGTTCTGGTAATGATCAGAATCGAACGCGGGGGGATGTATATGGAGTCTGACTCCGAGTTGGGCGTTCGCCGGGTCGGTGCGGCGCCTCATGGCTCGGCACGAGAAGATGACGTGATGTAGGAGGGTGAAATGTCAGCGCCAGCTTCCGGCGCTCCCGGGTCGCCGGTGAAGCGCCACCACGGTCTCGTCCGGCTGCTGCATTGGTTGAACGCTGTGCTCTTGCTGGGCATGATCGGGAGCGGACTGCAAATCTACGGAGCCTACACTCACTTCGGGCCACGGGGTGCCCCTTTCCCGGCCCCCAACCCTTGGGATGGGAGCGGCTTTCCCGAATGGGCCAGGCTCGGCGGCTGGTTGGCGGGCGGCTTGAACTGGCATTTCGCGCTGGCGTGGCCGTTCGTCATTGTAGGGCTGGTCTACCTCGGCCATCTGATCGGCTCAGGAGAGTGGCGGGCTCTCCTCTTCCGCCCCGGCGATCTGCATCCCGCCTGGGAGATGCAGCTGTACTACCTCGGCCTGCGGCGGGAGCACCCACCGCAAGGAAAGCACAATCCGCTCCAGAAGGCCGCGTACACTTTCATCGTGGTAGTAGGCGCGATCGCGATCCTGAGTGGGTTTGCGATCTACAAGCCGGTGCAGCTCGGCTGGCTCACCACCATGCTCGGCGGCTACGAGCTCGCGCGCTACTGGCATTTCATCACGGTGCTGATCTTCTGCGGATTTACCCTGCTGCACGTCATCCTGGTCTTCGTGGTGGACCCGGCCTCGCTCCGGGCGATGATCACGGGGTGGTACCGGGGGAGGTTTCCAAGCCATGACTGAGCGACTGTCCGCGCTGAGCCGTCGCGACTTCCTTCGCTTAGGCGTAGTCGCCGGGCCGGCTTCGCTGGTCGCTGCCTGCGGGTGGGACGGCGGGCCGATGCTTGAGCCAAAGCTGCGGGCCTTCAGCCGAGTCAACGACTGGGTCGGGGAGCGAATCCTGCTCTCGCCTACCCGCTTGGCCAGCGAGTATTCCGTGGGTGCGCGAACCCCGATGCCAAGCTTCCCGGGCTATTCCATCACCTTCAACAATACCGGGGGGTTCCCCACGCTGGAGAAGCCTGCCACCTGGGCGCTGGAGGTGGGCGGTCTGGTCCACAAGTCGATGCGGCTCACCCGGCCGATGCTCGAAGCCCTCCCTCGGGTGACGTACACGGTCAAGCATCACTGTGTAGAGGGGTGGACCGCGATCGCGACCTGGACCGGGGTGCCGGTATCGGTGATCGCCGCGTTGGTAGAGCCCACGGCCGGAGCGCGCTATCTCCGGTTCGACTCGTTCGACAGCAATTACTACAACGGGTGGGACCTTGCAAGCGCCATGCACCCTCAGACGATTCTGGCCTACGGCCTCAACGACCGCCCACTCATGATGAGCCACGGCGCGCCGCTGCGGCTCTACTCGCCGCTCAAGCTGGGATACAAGCTGACCAAGTATCTGACCCGGATGACCTTCACCGGCCACCGCCCCGGTGGGTACTGGGAGGATCAGGGATACCCGTGGTTGGCAGGACTGTAGCGACGGTCTGCTGGGGTGGACTCGAACTCATCCACGGTCCGCGCGCGAGATGGGGAGCGCATTGGGGTTGCGGTGCCCGTGGCGATCATGCTCGGCCTCCTGCCGGCGCCCTGGTCGCATGGCACCGGGGGGGGGAGGCGTGCAGCGGAGCTGCGGCGCCGATGGTCAGCGGGATCGTGACCTTCACCGTCCGGACACTGCTAGTCATTCCGGTGTTGTATTTCAACTGGCGGCGGGGACTCGGGCACTCGGCGAGGGAGACGGTTGCAGCATGACGAGCCTGACTGACTCGACGGCAGCGGCGGTGTGAGGCTGGGTGGTTCGGCGTGGACCCGAGCTCGGCCATATGACGAGGCTGACTCGGCCCGTGCTGACAATTACTGCGAAGTGGACGTTGGCGACACGAATTCAAACTCGGAACGGAGATCTGAACGATGCGCGTTTTGCACGGAGCACTGGCGATTGCGATGGTCACTCTGGCGGGGTGCGGGAAGAAGCCCGAGGCGGCTCAGGCCGCGGCAGACACGGCGGGGAAGACGGCTGGAATGCAGATGGCGACGCAGGGGATGCAGATGATGCCACTGATGCGCGCCCACCTGGACTCCCTCGGCAGCATGCAGCCGGCACAGATGGCCGCGATGATGGCGGCGCACGAGGATCTCGCCTCCCGCATGATGGACGCGATGGGTGTGGATATGCGGGGGATGAACATGAAGCCCGACTCTGCGTGGGCGGCGCTGAGCGACTCGTTGGGGCAGGACCTGGCCGACCTGCCGGGGCTTTCTGGTGCTAGTCTCAAGAGCCGGATGCAGGCCCATATCGGGCGGATGCAGCGGATGATGGCGAGGCATGAGGGGATGATGAAGATGTGACCGACTTAACCACCACAACACCGAGGGGAAGCAAGCCATCTGCGGGAATTCCGACCACTCAGCGCGAGACGGCGGATGCACGCCTCCACGCCAGGTGGCGCGCGCCAATGGACGGGAGGCTAGAATCAGTAGCGCCGGAGTCTCGTCACTTTCGGGGCAACCGCTCGAGCAGGTAACGATCTCGGGTATGGGTCCGGCCAGCGTACCCAAACACGGTGAGGAGGCGACGGCTGATCCCGTCTGTGGTGAGGGTGTCAACGCGGAACCGCACGCAGGTCCCCCCGTCGCGGGAGCGTCGCTTGAAACACAATTGGCGGCTCGCGGTGTCGGCGATGTCCCCGGAGAGATACCAATAGCCGTAGTGCTGCAAACGCTCCCGGACTTCAGGTGTTCCATGCCTACCGACCCGAACCGTAACGTACAGGGTGCCGTCCCATCCGTCGGGCCGAAGCACCCACGCCACTGTATCGGTCGCTGTGACCTTGGAGGTGTCCACCCAGGTTCCGGCCAAAGCGACTGGCTTGGGACCCGTCGAAAACCACTGACCCGAGGCGCAGGCGGCCGCTGAGAGGAGACCTGCGAGGACCGTCACAAGGGCGATGCGATGGCGTTCTTGATTCACGCAGACCTCTCCAGGTGTACTCCGTTCATCCGTATCGGTCTCGGGGCCGTCTCCAATACGGCGACAGCGGAATGGGGAAACAGTATTTCCCTCTTGCCTGCACGGTGAAGAGGGCAAGGTGGGCACGCGGTCTCTTCAGTGGGCATTTACTGGTACTTGACAGCCCAGGCGC
>JBGPJS010000482.1:0-3335 GCA_041485505.1 Gemmatimonadota bacterium
CGGCTGGTGTGGCGGAACCGAACTGGCCGGCTCGACACGCTGCCATTCGAGCCGCGCAATTACGGCACCTTCGACCTGTCGCCGGACGGACACCGCGTGGCCATTCTCCTTTCCCCTCCATCGAGCGCGGCCGAGGTTTGGGTCTACGACCTCGATCGTGGTGTGCCTCTGAAGGTCGCAACCGGGGAGATGCCCGAAGATCCGCGCTGGTGGCCGGACGGCAAGCACCTCGTAATCACCGAGAGTTCCACTCGGCCGCCCTATCGACTCGTGGCCATCCGGCAGTTGCCTGGAAGCGCAGCGCGGGACACCCTGCTCATTGTGGACGATGTGTCACTGGACTCCAAATGGCTCGCCGGGGAGGGTGGACCCGGAGCATCCAGGCCGGGGATCTGGGTGGTGCCGGTGAATGACACCACGAAGCCGGTTCAAGTCGACCCGTTTCCCACCGCGTGGGGCCCCGCCTTCTCGCCTGACGGGCGCTGGCTGGCGTATACCTCGAACCAGTCCGGCCGCTACGAGGTCTACGTCGTGAGCACCTCCTGGGGCGGGGAGCGGCAGAAGATCTCCCCTGCAGGGGGCGAGGAGCCAGTGTGGTCGCCGCGCGGCGATGAACTGATCTACCGCAACGCCCGGCAGTGGTTCGCGGTGAGTGTGCCGGCCCGGGAAAGCATCGTCTTCGGCCGATCGCACCTCCTCTTCGAGGGCCCCTTCATCAACGTCCCCGAGCGCTCTCATGATATCTCTCCGGACGGCGTGCGCCATCTGCTGGTACTCGGTTCGCCCGACGAGACGGTCGATCATCTCATCGTGGTGACCAACTGGCTTGACGAGGTGCGCCGGCTCACGGCGTCGAATAAACCGTGACGAATCCCTTCGCCCGGCTGACCGCCGCCCTGGCCGACCGCTACCGTATCGAGCGCGAACTCGGCCGCGGCGGCATGGCCACTCTCTACCTTGCCCACGATCTCAAGCACGACCGCAAGGTCGCGATCAAGTGGCAGGTCTGCGGTGTAACCGATGGACTAGATTGTACCCATGAACAAGGCCCACTTGACTAGGCTGCCCCTACGGTTGGTGACCGCCCTGGAGCTGGCCGAACGCTGGCGCGGCCTTCCTCGCCTCACGCCGGAGGAAATGGCCGCCTTCGCCGCCGACATCGCGGCCAGTCTCGGCGCGCGCCCGAGCGCGCCTTTGCCGTCGGCGTGATCGTCGACACCTCTGCGCCTCGACGCGGTCTTCGACTGATCGCGATCGATCGCTTTCTCGCGTGACCATCACCGCCATGAAACATCTCAAGCTCATCGTGCTGGCTGGAGCGCTCGGCTTGCTGCCGAGTGCGGGCCGAGATCCCAACCGCTCCGATTCAATCGTTCCCAACGACAACCGAATCCCGGTGGGCTCCCGCCATGGTGACACCCTCGAGATTCACCTCGAAGTCCGGATGGGCACCTGGCGCCCCGAGGCGGATAGCGGGCCAGCCATCGAGGTAGCGGCCTTCGCGGAGGAGGGCCAGGCACCCAAGATTCCGGGCCCCCTGATCCGGGTCACGACGGGAACCACCATCGTCGCCACGGTAAAGAACGCGCTTGCCGATTCGACCATTGCAGTGCACGGCCTCCTGGCCCATCCCGCTTCATGGAAGGACAGCCTGGTCCTCCGTCCCGGGGAAGTCCGGGAAGTGCGCTTCGCCGCCGGGGTTCCCGGCACCTATCTCTACCGGGCCGTGCTCGGCAAACACGCGTTTGATCGACGTATCGATAACGAGCGAGAGCAGGTCTCTGGCGCCTTCATCGTGGATTCTCCGGGCCGCTCAGCCCCGGACCGGATCCTGATGATCAATATCTGGGGGACCAGAGTCGATTCCCCGGAACCCAGCATGAAGTACCGCAACGCGCTCGCCATCAACGGTCGGTCCTGGCCCTATACCGAGCGAATCGAGGCCACGACCGGAGACACCTTACGCTGGCGGGTGATCAACGGGAGCGGGCGCATCCATCCCATGCATCTGCACGGGTTCTACTACCGAGTCGACGCCCGGGGTGATGGGGTCTCCGACACGGTGTACGATGCGGATGATCGCCGGCAAGTGGTCACCGAGGTGATGTCGCCATTTTCGACGATGGCAATGAGCTTCGTTCCCGACCGGCCGGGAAACTGGCTCTTCCACTGCCATGTCGGCTTCCACGTGGTTCCCCAGTCCCGGATGAATCCGCCCTTGCCTGGAAGTCGGGACGCGATGGCGCATGACGCCGGCGTTCACATGGCCGGACTCATCGTGGGTATTTCGGTTCATCCTCGAACCGGCTGGATCGAGCCACGGCGGGGCGAGCCGCGCCGGTTGCATCTCTTCGTGCAGGAGGGGAGGCCGCACAATCACGCGCCCCGGGCCCTGGGATTCGTGCTCCAGCAAGGCGCTACCCCACCCCGGCCCGACTCGGTCGAGATGCCCGGGTCTCCACTCATCCTGACCCGAGACCAACCGACCGACATCGTCGTGACCAACCGGCTGCGCGAACCGGCGGCGATCCACTGGCATGGGATCGAGCTGCAGAGCTACTCCGACGGGGTCGTCGGTTGGAGCGGGGAGGGACAGCATCTGGCTCCGTCGATCATGCCAGGCGACTCCTTCACCGCGCACCTTACCCTGCCCCGCGCCGGCACGTTCATGTATCACACCCACTTGAACGACATCGAGCAGCTGACTTCGGGCCTCTATGGTGCCATTGTGGTCCTCGAGCCCGGCCAGCGTTTTGATCCTCGGCGAGACCATCTGTTCGTGGCTGGATGGGATTCACCGGCGGCAGATCCGCCTCGGATTCTTATCAACGGCGACTCGCTTCCGGCCCCGCTGGAGTTGGCGCCCGGGGTCACTCATCGGTTCCGCTTCATCAACATTGGAGCGGGCGCGGCGGTACCTTTTGCGATCTACCGGGATAGCTCGCTGGTGCGCTGGCGGCGGGTTGCCAAGGATGGGGCTGATCTCCCGGCTCACCAGGCCGGGGTGGTGGCGGCCCGGCAAGCCGTACAGGTGGGGGAGACTTACGACTTCGAGTTTATCCCCGAGCCGGGCGAGTACCAGTTGGTGGCCGGGGCGCCGGCCAAGCCATTCTCGGTTCAACGGTTGGTGGCGCGATGACACAAGTCGGGCGGTCAGGTCGCCCCACGCCATGACTGACTCTCCCGCCGGCTTGAAGGCTGCCCTGGCCGACCGCTACCGCATCGAGCGGGAGCTGGGCCAGGGAGGCATGGCCACGGTGTACCTGGCCCAGGATCTCAAGCACGACCGCAAAGTCGCGGTGAAGGTGCTGCGGCCCGAGCTGGCCGCGGTGATC
>JBGPJS010000483.1:0-3329 GCA_041485505.1 Gemmatimonadota bacterium
ATCTTCCAGACCTTTCCGGACCATAAGGGATCGGTGGCGGCCGTCTGCTTCAACGTGAAGGGCCCCGACCTCTGTTTCCTCGATCAGCCGGGTTCCCTGAGCGATGACGACCGCCGGCTCTACGCCCGACTCGGATTGAGGCCGGGTCCCTTCGAGAAGGTCCGCTACTTCGCCCCGTTCAAGCCCGATGGCGTCAACCTCAACACCCTGCGCACCCACGACGCACTCTCGGCCAACACCGAACCGCTGGTGTGGGGTCTCCGGGAAGTGCTCGACTACGCCGAGGTACTGCTCAACCGGGACGATGTGGACGCCAAGGCCGGCGCCTTCATCGATTTTCTAGCGGAGCGGGTCGTCGGCAAACGCTACCTGGACCAGGAGCTGCGGGGGAAGCCGTTCGAGGTCGAGAGCTTTGCCGACCTGGAGGAGTTCTTCCGTTCCATATTCGATTATATGGAAGGGTTGGGTCGGGCCGAAGTGTGGCGGACCCATCACATCGCGACCATCCGCAAGGTGCGCAACCGACTCGGCAACATCAGTGTGCGCGCCAAGGGGCTGGTGACCGACGACGGCCAGGTCAACGACCTCCCTTGGGGCCGCTTCGAGGACCGGGGGATTCTCGTCATCGACGTGGCGGGGCTCGACCCGCTGGCCCAGGACCTGGTCTTCGCGCGGGTGGTCTCCAAGCTGCGCGAGCACCTGGAGCGCCGCGATCTCGGCGTGGATCACGTCATGGTCTTCGTGGATGAGCTCAACCAGTACGCGCCGTCGGACGGGCCGGACACCTACGTCCGCCGGATGCTGATCGATCTCTCGGAGCGGGGACGATACCTCGGCCTGGTCCTGTTCTCGGCGCAGCAGTTCCGGTCGCAGGTGCAGCGGCGGGTCGTGGGCAACGCCGGCACCGCCCTCTTCGGCCGGATGGATATGGACGAGCTGTCGACGCCGGGCTACGCCAATCTTTCCCCCGCCACCCGCGCCAAGCTTGCCGCGCTACCCAAGGGGGAGCTGATGATTCGCCACCCCCACTTCACCCAACCGATCTTCGTCCGCTTCCCACGGCCCGCGGTCCTGACCGGCCGGGAGGGAGTGGAGAAGTTTCCGCCGTCGCCCGAGTTGTCGTTTGTCGAGGCGGTGGCGCGACAGCTGCGGGGGCTGGACCGAAGGGTGACGACGGCGGCGGTGGCCGAGCAAATCGACGGACGCCGCGAGGATGACGTCCGCCGCGCGGTCCACGCCACCCGGCGGAGCCGCCCCGACAATGTGCTCGCCTTTTTCGTCGCTCAACTGGGCAAGCGGGTGAGCGCCGAGGTGGTACCGGCCGCGCGAGGTGTCCCCACGCTTCGGCGGACGGGAGACCCCTACGCTTGAGTACCGAGTACCGAGTACCGAGTACCGAGTACCGAGTACTGAGTACTGAGTATTGAGTACTGGGGGCTGATCGCACTTAGCACTCAGCACTCAGCACCCAGCACTCAGCACCCTCACCTGCTCGCCGTCTTCGTCTTAAGCACAATCTCCCCCTCCCAATCGACCGAGTACTCGGTCGGTGAGATGACATGGCCCTTGTAGGTGCCGCCTCCGGTCACGCCCTCGTAGCGGCCGGTGCCCTTCACCTTGATCCAGGTACCCGCGAACGTGGTGACCGGCTTCCCCTCAGGGGACAGAACCGTCTGGACCTGTCCACTCCACTTCGTGACTGTGCTGTCACTGTTTTTCGCGAAGGTCACGTAGCCGCTGTGGGTGCCGCTGCCCTGCACCAGATCGGCGATTTCGCGGTTGGACGTTTCCGCGCCGTCCATGTAGAGGTCCCGACCGGTGCTGTGGTTGGGGCCTCGGGCCTCCGCCAGGACCAGGATGTGGCCGTCGGCATCGCCGACGGGGATCACCTCCTGCTTCGAGTAGGTCAACCAGAACGATCCTGCGATCTTCATTTCCTCCCCCCGCCGGGGGTGCGCCCCGGTGGGGATGAGCAATGCCGGTAGCGTGAGTGTTCCCAGCACCAGGGGTATGGTCCATTTCCGCATAGCGGTACCCTCCGTGGAAGTTGTGGGCCCAGCCGGCTCCGACCCCGGCGACGGTTTGGCTTGCCGAACCCGGGAACCGCGCCTACAATAGCCCACGGGCATCACACCGCCTTCAGATTTTCGTCAGTCTCTCGTCAGGCAGCGCCGCTTCATCCGCCTCCAGGCCCTGCCGCCATGCCGGACCGCCTAACGTGTCTGATCTGCTGCCCCGCCTCCAGGAACATCTTGGGGATCGGTATCCCATCGAGCGCGAGCTGGGTCACGGGGGCATGGCCACGGTGTATCTCGCCCGCGACCTCCGCCATCACCGGGCGGTGGCGCTCAAGGTGCTGCGGCCCGAGCTGGCCGTGGTCCTCGGCACCGAGCGCTTCCTCCGCGAGATCGAGGTCGCCGCAGGTCTCGCCCATCCCCACATTCTGCCGCTATATGATTCCGGCGAGGCGGACGGCCTGCTCTACTACGTCATGCCCTTCGTCGAGGGGGAATCGCTGCGCGACCGTTTGTCACACGGCGAACCGCTCCCGCTCGCCGAGATCCTCAGGCTCGGCCGGGAGGTCGCCGACGCGTTGGATTACGCCCACCGTCGCGGCATCGTCCATCGCGATATCAAACCCGAGAACATCCTGCTTTCCTCCGGTCACGCGGTCGTGGCGGACTTCGGCATCGCTCGCGCGATCGACGCCGCCGGCGGCGGCCGGATCACCGAGGTCGGCGCGGCGGTAGGCTCGCCGATGTACATGAGTCCGGAGCAGGTGGCGGGGGCCCCCGAACTGGATGGCCGCAGTGACCTGTACAGCCTGGGCTGTGTGCTGTATGAGGCGCTGACCGGCAAGGCGCCGTTCGGGGGCCCCACCGCCCAGGCCGTGATGGTGAGCCGCCTGCTGGAGACGCCTCCACCCCTGCGCGCGGTGCAGGGCACTCTGCCGGCTGGTCTTGAAGCCGTAGTGTCACGCGCCATGGCCCGCGAGGCCGATCGGCGGTTTGCCACGACGGCGGAGTTCTCGGCGGCGCTGGCCGCGCTGGAGGCCTCGGTATCGAGCCCCCCGGCCCACCTCGGCACGGTGCGCCCGCCGGGCCAGCCCTCCGCCCGGAATTCCATTGCGGTGCTGCCCTTCGCCAATGTGAGCCTGGACCCGGCAAACGAGTATTTCAGCGACGGTATGACCGACGAGTTGATCAACGCCCTCATGAAAATTCCTGGGCTCCGGGTCGCGGCGCGGACTTCGGCCTTCTCCTTCAAGGGCAAGGACGTCGATGTGAGGGAGATCGGGCGCCGGTTGGGTGTGGAGGTGGTGTTGGAAG
>JBGPJS010000484.1:0-3321 GCA_041485505.1 Gemmatimonadota bacterium
ACGCAGATAAACGCAGATGATCTTCTGGTCGAACCGGCTTAAGAAACCCACAATGAATCGGTGGACCACGGACGGTCCTCCGCGACCATGTTCTCTTCTGCGTTCATCTGCGTCTATCTGCGGCTAAACCTAGTTCGCCTGCCGACCTTACCTTGCTGAGCACCATTCGCCGACACTGGGTCTTCTCGATCTACCTCGCTGTGCTGGCCGCCTCACACGTGGTCCGCCTGATGCACCCGGTGGATGGCCAGCCCGACTCCGACGAATCTGTCGTTCAGGTCAGCGCGGTGAAGGGAGACCGGCTGCTTCCCCGCCCGGTCAGGATCGCCTTTCTCGATCGGCGTCCCAGCGCGACAGACTCCCCCCCGGTCATCGTACTGCTGCACGGCAGTCCGGGGGATAATGGGGAAGTGGGGGGACTGGGCGAGCAACTCTCCGCCCATTACCGCACCATCGCCCCCGATCTGCCCGGATTCGGCGGTTCCACCTGGGACGTGCCGGACTACTCCATCCGGGCCCATGCCCGCTACGTCCTCCAGCTGCTGGACAGCCTCCACATCGAGCGCTTTCACGTCGTTGGCTTCAGCATGGGGGGCGGGGTCGCCCTCAACCTGGCCGAGCTGGCCCCGGAGCGGGTGAGCTCCCTCACCATGCTCTCCGCCATCGGGGCCCAGGAGTACGAGCTACTGGGCGAGTACCACCTGAACCATGCCGTCCATGGACTCCAGCTCGCCGGGCTCTGGCTGCTGCGAGAGGGGCTCCCCCACTTCGGGTGGCTGGATGACGCCGACCTGAACGTGGAGTATGCACGCAACTTCTACGACAGCGACCAGCGGCCCCTGCGTGGGATCCTCCAGCACTGGGAGGGGCCGGCACTGGTGATCCAGGGCGACCAGGATCCGCTGGTCGCACCGGCCGCGGCGCTGGAGCACTACCGCCTGATGCCACAGAGCGATCTTCGGATGTTTCAAGGCGCGGACCACTTCATGGCGTTCAGGTACCCGGAGAAGCTGGCCGAACCGATCGGAAACCTGGTCGACCGGACGGAGAAAGGCGTCGCCCGCACCCGCGCCACCGCGTCGCCCGAACGGATCGCCCAGGCCCGACGTCCCTTCGACCCGCAGAGCCTGCCCCGGACCAGCGGCCTGGCCCTGGTGATCCTGCTGTTGCTCATCGCCGCGGCCACGCTGGTGAGCGAGGACCTGGCCTGCATCGCGACCGGGTTCCTGGTGGCGCGCGGTACCATCGGGTTCCTGCCCGGCACGATCGCCTGCTTTCTGGGAATCCTGATCGGCGACCTGTTGCTCTTCCTGGCCGGCCGTTTCCTCGGACGCGCCGCGCTCCGGCGGGCCCCGCTTCGCTGGTTCATCTCCGATGCCGACGTCGACCGGAGCTCCGCCTGGTTTGCCCGCCGGGGACCGGTGCTGGTGGCGGTCAGCCGATTCCTGCCAGGCACTCGGCTGCCAACCTACTTCACCGCCGGCGTGCTCCGCACCAGCATCTGGTCCTTCACCCTCTATTTCACCCTCGCCGGCGCGGTGTGGACGCCCCTGCTGGTCGGTCTGTCGGCGGTTCTCGGTGAGACGGTCCTTACCCGGTGGGCCTTCTTCCAGCGCGACGCGCTCAACACCCTGCTGGTCGCGCTGCTCACCCTGGTCGTGGTATTCAAATTGATCGTGCCGATGCTCTCTCTTCGCGGTCGCCGGCTGTTGCTGTCCCGGTACCGCCGGCTGACCCGATGGGAGTTCTGGCCCCCGTGGGCGTTCTACCCGCCGGTCGTGTGCTACATCCTCTGGCTTGGCCTCAAGCACCGGAGCCTCACCCTGTTCACCAGTGTGAACCCAGCTATACCAGGTGGCGGTTTTGTGGGGGAGTCCAAAGGGGAAATCCTCAAGGGTCTGGCTCACGCCCCGGACCGGGTGGCGCGCACCCGCGGCATTGCCGGTAACCTGGGCGCCGTGGCGCGGGTCGAGACCGCCCTGTTGCACATGACGGAGCTCGCGCTGGAATATCCCGTGGTACTCAAGCCCGACATCGGAGAGCGGGGTTCGGGGGTGGGGATCATCCACAACCGGAAACAGCTCACCTCCTACCTGACCAGCGCGGACGGCGATCTACTGCTCCAGGAACACGTCACCGGCGAGGAGTTCGGGGTCTTCTACTTCCGGCGGCCAGGCGAGGAACGAGGACAGATTTTCTCGATCACCGAGAAACGGTTTCCCAGTGTGGTGGGCGATGGCACGCGCACACTGGAAGAACTGATTCTCCTGGATGATCGAGCGGTCTGTATGGCCCGGTTCTTCCTGGATCGTCATGCCGATCGCCTGGAACTGGTGCCGGAGGCGGGGCAGCGGGTGCCCCTGGTGGAGCTGGGAACCCATTGCCGGGGAGCGGCGTTCTACGACGGTGAGTGGGTGCGTACGCCGGAGCTGGAGGCGGAGATCGACCGGCTGAGCCGCGGGTTCGAAGGATTCTGGTTCGGACGCTACGACATCCGGACGCCGTCGGTGGAGGACTTCCGCCGGGGACAGAATTTCAAGGTGATCGAGCTCAACGGGGCCACCGCCGAGGCGACCAGCATCTACGACCCGAAGAACGGGCTCCTCTCGGCCTACGGCACCCTGCTCACCCAGTGGCGGGTGCTGTTCAAGATTGCCGCGCGGAACCGGGAGACGGGCAGCGAGCCGGTCTCGTTGGCGGAATTCTTCCGGATGCTCCGGCGCCACCGGAGGGCGATCGAGCGCCACGTCCAGGCCTAGGATCAGACGACATTCTTCCAGGAGCAATTGTCATGCAGAGCATGCTCGGCAAGGGCGCGACTATCGTCAGCTGGATCTCCCAATTGGTCGCGGCGGCGATCCTGGGACAGACCCTCTTCTTCAAGTTCACCGGCGCCGAGGAGTCGAAGTACATCTTCACGACCCTCGGCATGGAGCCGTGGGGCCGGATCGGGACCGGGGTGGCGGAATTGATCGCCGTCATTCTCCTCCTTAATCCGAAAACGCCGGCGATCGGTGCGGTCCTCGCCATGGGACTCATGGGCGGCGCCATCATGGGCCACCTCACCAAGCTGGGCATCGAGGTCCAGGGGGATCACGGCCTGCTGTTCAAACTGGCGATCACCGTGCTCGTCGCCGCGACGTTGGTGGCATTCCTCCGGCGCAAGGAGCTGCCGATTGTGGGGGCGCATCTGTAGGCGGGCAGGCGGGCAGGCAGGCAGGCGGGCAGGCGGGCAGGCGGGCAGGCGGGCAGGCGGGCAGGCGGGCAGGCGGGCAGGCGGGCAGCCGGGCAGGCCAGCAAACATCAAGCCACGCGCCACGC
>JBGPJS010000485.1:0-3276 GCA_041485505.1 Gemmatimonadota bacterium
CCGCGGGGGACGAGACAGCTGCGGATTGTCGAGCTGGAGACGATGGCCCAACAGAGGTGAACAGTGAACCGTGAACAGTGAACCGGGGAACCTGCCCCCCGCACAACCTGTTCACGGTCTACCGTTCACCGCTTACGCTTGCTGGATCCATGGACTTTCCTAAGAAACAGCTGCTTCTCGTGGGTGACCGCGTCCTCATCAACCCGGAGGAGGGCGAGGAGCGCACCCGCGTCGGACTCTACCTTCCGGCCAGCGCCATCGACACCCAGCAGGTCCAGACCGGGCTGGTCATCGCCGTGGGTCCGGGTGACCCGATGCCCGACGCCGGCGGTCTCGACGACGAGCCCTGGAAGGTGGGCGAGCGCCAGCTCCGGTGGCGCCCGATGCAGGCCCGGGTGGGCGACCATGCCATCTTCTTCCGCAAGGCCGCGGTCGAGATCACGTTCGAGGAGACCCGTTACCTCGTGGTTCCTCAGGCGGCCATCCTCGTGCTGGTTCGAGAGGACCTGCCGATTTGAGTTCCGAGTTCCCGGTTCCGAGTTCCGAGTGGGACCCCCTCAAGATTCGGCTCTCGGAACTCGGAACTCGGAACCCGGAACTCTGTTCCTATGCCGCTGACCCGCTTCCCCGACCACGACGACAAGCGCGTCTTCCTCTCGACCGTCCTCACCTTCAGCCTGCCCGCGCCCGACTCGGCGCACCCCGAACGGCTCTCGATCGCGGTGTTCTGGATCGACCGCGACACCCCGGGGGCGAGCGAATTGAGTCTCGATTTCGCCATCGACCTCATGGACCATGGGGCCCTCGGCGTCGTCTGCGGTGGCAGCGCCGTGGAGGAGTCCGCCGCGCTCTTCGAAACTGCCCTGATGGAAGGCGAATTTGTCCGAAGCGAGGAGGAACAGATCAGCATCCTTCGCCGTCCCGGCGTTACCCTCGAACGGCTGCTCTGGACGGCGGCCGAGGAAGCCATGCCGCCGGATGCCTGGGCGGACCAGCCCTGGGACATCGTGGTATGGGTCCGCAGCGGCGACCCCTCCCTGGCCGCACTGCGCGAAGCCCTGCCCAGGCTTAGCGACATCGTCGAGAAGATTTACGATGAGGGGGGCGAGGACCAATGAGCCTGCCTGGACGCGGGGTACGCGCCACACCGCTCAGCGAATCGGCGCGCCAATACCGCGCAGCAATGTGGTTCATGATCGTGATCGCCACGGCCTCGATGATCGGGATTGCCGCGGCGCTCAAGGGAAAGGTTCCCCGCGACCTCGGTCGGGTGGCGGGTCTCTCCTTGGTCGCGGCCACCACCTTCGCGATTCATCTCAGCCTCGTGGGCCACCGGCGGGCGCTCGCCGACCGGGATGCGCAGACTCGAAATGATCTGGTGCTCATGCTGATCGCTCAGCTGGGCCGGCAGGACGACGCCGCCCTCGAGCGGATCGCCGCCAAGGGCGGACCGGCGGGCGAGGCGGCGACCCTCATCCTAAAGGGGCGAAGTGAGAAGCGGGCCCGGAGCAGTGAACCGTCAGCAGTGAATAGTGAACAGTTGAACACTGAACGGTGAACGGCCGTGAATCTCGAGCCTTGCTGGCAACGGGAACTCAACGGTACGCCGCCGGTTCACGGTTTACCGTTTACTGTTCACTAAGACCATGTGCTACTACGTCTTCCTCGCCAGCCCCCTCACTTTGAGCGAAATCCGCTCGATGCTCCCGGCCGGGATCACCGGCGATCTGGCCATGGCGCCCGAACACCGATCACTCAAGGAGCGCCACCCCGACTCTCAAACCGTCGCCCGCCTGCTCCACGGCGGCTGCTCCTGCGACCTCATCCTGCCGCGCATCCCGGTTCCACGCGAAGACGAGGCTCCCCTCCGCACCCGCTACCGTGCCCTCGGTCTGTCGCGTGACGTGATGATCGGCGCGCTCGATCGGCACCGGGTCGCCCTCTCGCTCAGACCGCAGCCGCCCGGACACTGGCCATCGGCGTTCGCCGGTTTCGTCGCCGAGCATGCCCGCAACGCCGGTCCGAGCCTGTATTGCCTCCACTTTTCCCACGATGGCCAGCCACCCATCGTTCCCCACGCCTTCCCGGTCCGGACCTTGACCGCCCGACAGGTTCGCGAGGCGTCGGAGGGTTGGCTGACGGAGGAACGCCTTGCCATGGTGATCCCATGAATCCCCCCTCTCCACGAATGGGAGAGGGGGTCGGGGGGTGAGGCAACTGGACGGATCCCGCCCCTTGACCCATTGTAGTAGCATGCCCGTCCCTCCTCCCCACTGGCCTCTCCTCTACCTCCGCGCCCTCCGCCTCCGCTGTCCGGGATGCGGCGGCGGACCGGTATTCCTCTCCTGGTTCCGCATGTGCCCGAGCTGCCCGTCCTGCGGCCTCCATTTCGACCGCGAGCCTCAGGGCGGCTACTGGGTCGGTTCCTACAGCATCAACCTGATGGCGACCGAGATCCTGTTTGGAATCGTCTTCGGCGGCGTGCTGTTCGCCACCTGGCCCGACCCTCCCTGGGAGATCCTGACCTATGGTGATGCGGCACTCATGGTCATCTTCCCCATTCTCTTTTTCCCCTTCTCGAAGACCCTCTTTCTCGCCGTCGACCTTACCTTTCGACCCCACGAACCGGAGGATTTCGAGACCCCGCATGAGGCCGGGCTTAATACTCAGCGAGATCGGTCTTAGGGGCAGTTCTCCCCACCGGGACTGTCCCCTGGGCCGCAGACGCCACGACGGCCAAGATTCCAACGATCAGGCAGAATGCGCTTCCCAACCCCTCGCCCGGGCCCTCCCGGGAGATCCGGCCAGAACCCGCCAAAAGTCCGGAACCCCTGACTGCCACGCCGCTTAACCCGAGAAAGGGCTCCCCGGTCTATCTGGGCCCAGCTGTTGCTTCTCAAGGGCCTGTGGTTCCCTGAGCCCCAACCCCTCTGGAGGACATTATGGGTCGCAAAGGTTTTACCCTGATCGAGCTTCTAATCGTCGTGGTGATCATCGGCATTCTGGCCGCTATCGCGATTCCGAAGTTCGCCAACACGAAGCAGAAGGCGATCCTTGCCTCCATGAAGTCGGATCTGCGCAACCTGGTTACCGCGCAGGAAGCCTTCTTCTCGGATAACAACGACTATGCCGGCGCTGCGGCGGCGGCACAGGTCAACGGTACCGGCGGCGCGGGCAAGGTGACCTTCACCCCCAGCACCGGCAACGTCCTGGTCCTGACCTACATCAACGCGTCAGGCTGGAAGGCCACGATGACCAACCCCGCAGTGACCGGCG
>JBGPJS010000486.1:0-3274 GCA_041485505.1 Gemmatimonadota bacterium
CCTCTACCTCAAGAACCTGCTGACCACCTATCCCACGGCCGCGGTGGCTCCGGACGCCTTGATGAGGCTGATCGAAGCCTACCGGACCCTCGGCTACCAGGAGGACCTCCAGGAGACCTGCGGTTACCTCCGTCGGTTCCATCCGGACACCCCGGGGACAGATCTGGTCTGTCCCCAGCCCGCGAGCTGAGAAACCAGGACTAAGAAACCAAGGACTAAGGACGTTGGATCGAGGGGCTCTGGGCCAGGCATTCGGGACCGGGGGGATGGTGCTATCTTTCACCCCGTTTGCGGTGCTGGGCTCCGAGCCCTCAGTCCTAAGTCCTTAGTCCTTGGTCTCTTGCCCTGCGATGATCGGTCTCTTCGGCGGCTCGTTCGATCCGATCCACCACGGCCACCTCATCGTCGCCCAGACCGTGATTGAGGCGCTGGGTCTCGAGGAGCTCCGCTTCATGCCGGCGCAGGAGCAACCCTTTAAGGTCGGTTTGCACCGGGCGCCCGCGGCCCTCCGGGCCGAAATGGTCGCGCGGGCGATCGCCGGCCAACCCGGGTTCGCACTGGAGCGGGCGGAACTGGAACGGCCGGGCCCGTCATATACGGTAGAGACCCTCCGGGAACTCCGCCGGCGAGAACCGGGCCGGCAGTTCGTCGTGCTCCTGGGGTCTGACGCGGCCCTGGACCTGGGAGGGTGGAAGGAGGCGGCGGCCATTCCGGCGCTGGCCCGTCTCGTCGTCTTCCGGCGGGCGGGAAGCGCTCCGCCCGCCAGTTCGCTGGTCTCGGAGACAGTGGACGTGCCGGCGATAGAAATCTCGGCCACCGAAATCCGGGCGCGAGTCGCCCGGGGGCAATCGATTCGCTACTGGGTTCCGGACGCGGTGGCGGAACTGATCGCCGCGAACGGTTTGTATCGACACGGGGAAGCATGATCAAGAAACTGGTTACCGCGGTCTTCGGAACGCGGTACGATCGCGACATCAAGAAGATCAAGCCGGTCCTGGCCGAGATTCACCGCCATGAAGAGCGAATCCGCCACTTGGAGGAGTCGGACCTCAAGGCCCAGACGGCCCGCTTCCGGGAGCATCTCGCGGAGCGTACCGCCGCGGTGCAGAAGGATCTGGCTGAAGCGCGGACCGCACGCCACAGCTGCGCCGACCCGGTGGAGCGGGACCGGTTGGACGAGCAGGTCCATCAGCTCGAGAACCAGTACAAGAAGGAGCTCGCGGCCGGGCTCGACCTGATGCTTCCGGAGGCTTTTGCGACGGTGCGGGAGGCCTGCCGCCGCCTGCTTGGCACCAAGGTCATGGTGACCGGACGGGAACTCACTTGGGATATGGTGCCTTACGATGTCCAGCTGATCGGCGGCATCGTGCTGCACCAGGGCAAGATCGCGGAGATGGCCACGGGCGAGGGCAAGACCCTGGTCGCGACCCTGCCGCTCTATCTCAACGCGCTGGCCGGCCGTGGAACCCACCTGGTGACGGTCAACAACTACCTGGCCCGGCGCGATTCGCAGTGGATGGGCCACGTCTTCAGCTACCTGGGCGTCAGCGTCGCCTGTCTCGACGACACCGAGCCCTCCTCTCCCCAGCGCCGCGCAGCCTATCTGGCCGACATCACCTACGGCACTAACAACGAATTCGGGTTCGACTACCTCCGCGACAACATGGTGTTCGGTCTGGACTACCGGGTCCAACGGGACCATGCCTATGCGATCATCGATGAAGTGGACTCGATCCTCATCGACGAGGCGCGGACCCCGCTCATCATCTCGGGCCCGGTGGGCAACGAGGGAGACGACAAGTACGCCCAGTTCAACCGCCAGGTCATCGAGCTGGTCCGCAACCAGACCGCGGTGGTGAACACCCTCCTGGCCGAGGGCGAGAAGCTGCTGGAAGACGAAAAGACCCAACCGGATGGCGCGGTGAAGCTCTATCTCGCGCAATTGGGCATGCCCAAGAACAAGTAGCTGCTCAAGATGCTGAACGAGACCGGGGTCAAGCAGATGGTCCAGCGGGTGGAACTCGATGCCATCGCCGACCGGAAGCTCCCCACCAAGCAGCAACAGATGCGGGAGATAGAGGAATCCCTCTTCTTCGTGCTGGACGAGAAGGGCCATTCGGTCCATCTGACCGACCGGGGTGCCACCGCCATGTCGCCGGGCGATCCGGGACTCTTCCTCGTGCCCGACATCTCGGAAGAGTTCCTCCGGATCGAGCGGGATCCCGAGCTCGACCCGGCCGCTCGGGCTGCGGCGCGGCGCGAGCTGGAGGCGGAGTACGCGGTCAAGAGCGAGAAGCTCCACATCATACACAAGCTGCTGCAGGCGCACGCGCTCTACGAGCGGGAAGTGGACTACCTGGTGCAGGATGGCCAGGTGAAGATTGTGGACGAATTCACCGGCCGCATGATGGAGGGGCGGCGCTGGGCCGACGGGCTGCATCAGGCCGTGGAGGCCAAGGAGCAGGTGCAGGTCAAGGGCGAGACCCAGACCCTGGCGACCATCACCATCCAGAACTACTTCCGGATGTACGACAAGCTGGCCGGCATGACGGGCACGGCCGAAACCGAAGAGACCGAGTTTTTCCAGATCTACGGACTCGAGGTTGCGGTGATCCCCACTCACCAGCCGGTCTGCCGGGAGGACCATCACGACCGGATCTATCGGACCCGTCGGGAGAAGTACAACGCCATCGTGGATGAGGTGGACCGGCTGCACAACCTCGGCCTTCCAGTACTGATCGGCACCGTCAGCGTGGATGCTTCCGAGACCCTGAGCCGCCAGCTCAAGCGCCGGGGGCTCAAGCATGAGGTTCTCAACGCCAAGTACCACCAGCGGGAGGCGGAGATCGTGGCGGGGGCGGGGCAGAAGGGTGCGCTCACCATCGCGACCAACATGGCGGGCCGCGGCACCGACATCAAACTGGGGACCGATCTCGATCTGACCATGGAGGAGGCGGGGCTCCAGATCATCGGCACCGAGCGGCACGAATCCCGGCGGATCGACCGCCAGCTGCGGGGCCGCTCCGGACGCCAGGGAGACCCGGGCGCCTCGATTTTCTTCCTGTCGCTGGAAGACGACCTGATGCGGCTCTTCGGGTCGGACCGGATCGCCCGCTGGATGGACAAGGGGGGAGCGGAGGAGGGAGAGGTCATCTCCCATCCCTGGGTCACCGGTGCGATCAGTCAGGCTCAAAAACGGGTGGAACTGCAGAATTTCCAGGCCCGGAAGCGGTTGCTGGAGTACGATGATGTGATGAACCAGCAGCGGGAAGTC
>JBGPJS010000487.1:0-3267 GCA_041485505.1 Gemmatimonadota bacterium
ACCCCCACCCCCACCCCCCCGATCTTCAAGAATCCCATCACTCCCCGCGCCATCGACCCGTGCTTGTGAGTAAACCGCACTCCCGAGATGGAGATCCGATGAGCCCGGATACCCCCGTGACGATGGTCGATCTTGCCGATCAGGCCGCCAGCCTCGCGCCGGGGCTGCCGAGCCGGGTGATCGGTCGGATCAACGAGAGTTGTCTCAGGCTCTCGGTCTTCGCCGGTGAGGGGAACTGGCATGCCCATCCGACCTCGGACGAACTGTTCGTGGTACTCGAAGGGGAGCTGCTCCTCGATGTTTTCGCGGAAGGCACTGTGGCCGTCGGACCCGGCCAGGTGGTAACCGTGCCCGCCGGGGTCATGCACCGTCCGCGGGCGGAGGCGCGGACGGTGATTCTCTGCTTCAAACACCTCGTGGCGGAGACCGAGTACTACGAATATCAGGGTGAGTCGCCGGATCTCGCCCAACAGCAATCGCTTGCTGGTTCTTGAGAGGCACCCGGCCGAGGTCGCGGGCGGGTGGAATTTGCTCTGTCCCGCGGTGTTTCGATGATGGTCTGGGGTCAGATCTGAGCGATATTCCTTGACGGGGGAGGGCCCGGAACCCCGGCAATGTCTCGATAGGCCCTTTTCGGCAGCCTGCCAGCCGCCTCTCCCGAGCGCGTTCACCAGGCCTCGCCGGGGGGGGCGAGGATCCCTCCTATGAGGGGCCGACCTCCTTGCGCCGTCCCCGACGCCGGGCGATCCTCTACCCACCATGCCCGCCCTCACCCGCCGCCTTGTCATTGCGTTTCCGCTCGCACTCATCGTCCCGTTCCTCAACGCCCAGCAGCCGGCACTTCCAGATAGCACCACGGTCGTTCTCCTCGGCACCGGAATGCCATTTCCGGATCCCAAGGCACAGGGACCTGCGACCGCAGTGGTCGTCGGCTCGAGGATCTTACTGATCGACGCGGGTCCCGGCGTCGAGCGGCAGATGACGGCGGCGGGATTGCCGGTGCGGGGCGGCCCGGTCACCGCCGTGTTTCTTACTCATCTCCATAGCGACCACACCCTGGGTCTGCCCGACCTGATCTTCACCTCCTGGGTCATGGGCCGCCGGCGCCCGCTCAGGATCTTCGGTCCCCACGGCACCCGGGCCATGACCGATCACCTGCTCGCCGCCTGGCGGGAGGACATCCAGGTGCGGACCGAAGGGCTGGAGCACGCGACTCGAGGGGGGTACCAGGTCGAGGTGACGGAAATCCAGCCCGGCATCGTGTACGACAGCGGGGGAGTGCGGGTCACGGCGATCGGAGTGTCCCATGGCAGCTGGAAGGAAGCCTTTGGCTACCGCATCGATACGCCCGCGAAATCGGTGGTGATCTCCGGTGACACCAGGCCGAGCGAGGCTCTAGTGCGCGCCTCGAAAGGGGTGGACGTGCTGGTCCACGAGGTCTACCCCGAGGTGCGCCTCAAGCCGGAGGAGCGCAATGATGGGGAGGACTGGCCCCGCTACATGCGGAGCTTCCACACCTCCGACCGCGAGCTCGGCACCCTCGCCGCCCGGATTCAGCCGAAGCTGCTCATCCTGAGCCACATTGTCCGCATGGGCGGAACCGACGATGAGTTGCTTGCGGGGGTCCGAGCGGGCGGGTTTACCGGGCGAGTGGTGGTGGGACACGATCTGGAGAGGTACTGAAGGCGGGCAGGCGGGCAGGCGGGCAGATGCGGAAGGTGCGTTCCCCCTTCCCTCTTAGGGACGGGGGACAGGGGGTCAGGTAACGGAAGGTGCCATGAGCCTTGAACACCGCGCCATGTCCCGGGTCTCCCGCCGACTCATCCCTTTCATTTTTCTCCTCTACGTCGTCTGCTACCTCGACCGCATCAACGTCAGCTTCGCCGCCCTCCAGATGAACCACGACCTCGGCTTCAGCGCCGAGGTGTATGGGCTCGGTGCCGGAATCTTTTTCATTGGATACGTGCTGTTCCAGGTGCCAGCCAATCTGATCATGGCGCGGGTCGGTGCCCGGCGGTGGATCGGCGGCATCATGATCGTCTGGGGGCTGGTCTCCGGTGGGATGGCGTTCATTCACAGTGCGGCCGGCTTCTACACCCTCCGCGTCTCGCTCGGCTTCGCCGAGGCGGGGTTCTTTCCTGGAATGATTCTCTATCTCACCTACTGGTTCCCGGCCCAGGAACGGGCCCGGGCGGTCGCCCGGTTCATGACCGCGATCCCAATTGCCGCGATCATCGGCGGTCCGATCTCGGGCGCGCTGCTCAGCCTGGGCGGCCTCGGTGGACTCGCGGGCTGGCGCTGGCTCTTCATCCTGGAAGCGATCCCGGCGCTCCTTCTGGGCTGTGTCACTCTGGTCTCGCTCACCGACGGGCCGGAGGAGGCCCAGTGGCTCTCCGGGGAGGAGCGGGAGTGGCTGCGCCAAGCGCTGGCGCGGGAACGGAACCCGAGTGGTCAGTCGGTCGCGATCGCTTTCCGAGAAATCCTTGGCCGTGGTGCGGTATGGGCGCTGGGCCTGCTCTGGTTCCTGCTCGTGGTGGCGGGCTATGGGCTTTCGCTGTGGCTGCCGCAGATTCTCAAGGATCGCTCCGGCGCGAGCGATCAGATCGTAGGGTGGCTCTCGACGATCCCGCAACTCGTGGCCGCGACGGGGATGATCTACATCGGGGCGCGATCGGATCGTACCGGCGAGCGGTTTCTGCACCTGGCGGTACCGGCGTCGGTCGGCGCGCTCGGTCTGGTCGGCAGCGCCTATTTCCATTCCGTACCGCTGCTCGTGGTGGCACTCTCGATGGCCACGATGGGCGTGATCGGCGTGGTCGGTCCCTTCTGGAGCCTTCCCCCACTCTTCCTGGGCAGCGCGGCCGCGGCGGGCGCCATCGCACTCATCAACTCGATCGGGAACAGCGGCGGATTTGCGGGACCCTACCTGGTCGGTCTCATCAAGAACGCGACTCAGAGTTACGAGGGAGGGCTGCTGGTCCTCGCGGGGTTACAGTTCCTGGGCGTGCTAATTGCGTTGGGGCTCCGGTGGAGCCAGTCGCGAGGGGACTTTGGCTCTGGAGGCTGAGATCGCCGCGATACGTGGCTCCGGCAACTGCCTACCACGGATGAAACGGATTACGGACCACACGGATTGCTCCCTTCGGCGGAGCCGTCCCATGCCATTACAAGGATTTGTGGGTGGTACGGGGAGGCTCGGTGTCCTCCGTGCCCTCCGTGTTAGGCGGCTGCGGAAGGTGGCTTGGGAACAGCGTCGGCTCCGGCAAC
>JBGPJS010000488.1:0-3262 GCA_041485505.1 Gemmatimonadota bacterium
GGTCTACAGGCGTAATATTACATGTGTAGTTTAATTCGTCAAGAGTAGGGCGGTCTGACCTCTCCTCTCTCCCTCCCGAAAGGGGAGGGGAAGGTGTTCGGAGATGCCTGACCGCCCGCATCGTGCTTCCGCTTTTCGGGTTCAGCCGCCGGTTTCGAACCCCGGATAGAGCGTCATCCCACCATCTACGAACAGTGTAGTCCCCACGATATAGTCTGAGTCGTCCGAGGCAAGCCACACCGCCGCCCGCCCGATTTCGTCCGGTTCTCCGATCCGCTTATAAGGAATGAGCCGCATCAGTGAGCTGTAGGCCTCTGGTGTACTCCAGGCCTCATGGTTGATTGGCGTGCGAACCGCGCCGGGCGCGATGCTGTTGACTCGAATCCTGTGCTCCGCCACCTCTTGTGCCAGGCTCTTCATCATGAGCATTACACCGCCCTTGGAGGCGGCGTAATTCACGTGTCCGGCCCAGGGGATCACTTCGTGGACCGAGCTCACACAGATGACCTTCCCCGCCGAGATGGAGACCTCCGGCCGTACCCCCCGACGAAGGAATTCCCTGACCGCTTCTCGGGCGCAGAGAAACTGCCCCCGCAGATTCACGTTGATCACCAGGTCCCACTGATCCACAGTCATCTCATGGAACCGGGCATCCTTCTGGAGACCGGCATTGTTGACCAGGATGTCGATAGTCCCGAACTCCTTCAACATTGCGCCATACATCGCCTTGACCTGGTCCTCCTTGCTGACATCCGCCTGGAAGGTCAGCGCCCGGCTCCCGCTCTCCCGGATTAGAGTCGCGACCTTCTCCGCTTCTTCCTGACGCGAGACATAGTTGACCACCACATCCGCGCCAGCCGCACCGAGCGCCAGTGCGATGGAGCGGCCGATACCGGAGTTGGCTCCAGTAACCAGCGCCTTCTGCCCTTTGAGGCTCTCGACGATCGGTCGTGAAGGCACCATCGCCTCGGGAAGATTCATGTCTTTGTAATAGCTCTTCATGGTCGCCGTCAGGGTTGAGGAAAGGCCACGGGTGAACTTCCCCAGAAGGTCGGATTTCCTGCGGGAGTTCCCGTGCCGCAGATGCCCTCCCCTGAGGTTCGGTCGTGAGACCCATCCAATCCAGTGGCAAAGTGCATCCAACAATCGAGCGAATTCTGTACATTGGATTTGTAAGTTATTACTAGGCAAAGGTTTCAGGGTGGCCCACCTGTTGCATATTCTAACGACGTCAAGTCGTCGATCGTCCCTTGTTGTGCCGGCGACTCCATTGCTCTCCGAGGCAGGGTCCCATGTACCGAATCAAGCTCCCGTCCGGCAACGAAGCGACCTACCCCACGCTCGAAGCGTTCGCTGCTGGAGTCCGGGCCGGTGCCGTGACTCCCGATAGCCAGATCCACCACGCCCGGGCCGACAAGTGGATCCCGGTGAACATGCATCCTCACTTCAAGCTGGCCCTCGACGGGAACGGGCATGGTTCGCCGGCGCGGGCGGCGGGTCTGCCTTCGGGCAGGGTGCCGGCGATTCCATCCGCTACTGGCAAGGTGCCACCGACCCCCGCCGCTTCCGGCAAGGTGCCGGCGATCCCATCGACTACTGGCAAGGTGCCGGCGATCCCATCGACTACTGGCAAGGTGCCGGCGATCCCATTCACTACTGGCAAGGTGCCGGCGATCTCATCCACTCCTGGCAAGGTCCCGGCGATCTCATCCGCTCCCGGCAATGTGCCAACCGTCCAATCCGGAACCACCGCGATGCCCCGCCTCAGCATGACCAAGCCAGTGACGCCGGCAACGACCGCCCCACGCGCAGTGACACCGCCGAAGAACCTCGGGCAGGTGGACGTCGAGGAAGTGGACCGGCTGCTTGATCTGCTGGAGACCCGGAGCGGCGACAGCCCCGCGATTACGTCCCAGACCCCTCGGCTCTCCGGGCCCGCGCCCCGAGTTTCCAATCCGGTGCCGGCAGTGCCCCGGGTCTCGGTGCCGGAAGCCACCGTGCCGAAATCTGAAGCGCCGAAGGTGGTTGAATCGGATCTTGAGGTTCTGCCCCCCGAGCCAATGGTCGGGACCCGCATTGTGCGCCCCTCGCAGTCGGTGGAAGCGCTCCGGATTTCGAAGGCAATGGAGGCAGCGAAGGCCGAGCCGCCCGCGCCTCTTCACCCCGAACCGAAGACCGTCGAATCGACTCCCACGGCCTCGGCAGCCCGGATACCTGTGCTGGTCGGGCCCCCGGTCCCGATGGCAGTGGTCGCGCCCATAGCTGAACCCAAGGTGGTGGAAGTTCCCGAACCGGAGCATTTCCATCGGGAAGAGGAGTTGGAGATTCCGGCGCCGTCGATGCTGGTGCCGGTCGAGCAGACTCAGCCGGAGATCGCTGCGGTGCGACCGCGCCCGTCCAGCCACGCGCGTGCCGTGCCCACCCCGCGTGCCGGTAGCCGCCGTCCGATGGGCCTGATCGCGGCGGCGGCGGCAGCGCTGTTGGCGATCACCGTGTCGCTGGTCGCCTGGAGGCCGTGGGCGACCCACACCTCCGCCACCGGCGACACCGCGACTGCTTCCCCTTTGGTAGCGACCACGCCGACCGCGCCGCCCCAGCGAACCTCCATGGCCACTCCCACTCCGGGTTCCGGGGCACATCCCGCCGCTCCGACCGGGAAGAAGGATTCGGTCTCGACCCAGGGGCCGGCATCACCGCCGACGGCTAGCACACCCCACGAGACCATTCCATCGGCCCCTGAGATCCTCCCGGCGGCGCCGAAGCTCGATCTCAAGGGTGCGGTGGGCGACGTCAAAGTCGCGCCGGAACTGCCCAAGTTCGACCCCAGCGCCGGTAGCCCACCGGCGGTCTCCCCTGCCCTGCTGGTGTCCCACTACACCTCGGCCTACACGGCCGCTGCGAGCGACTTGAACGAAAGCCTCGATCAGAGTGGTCTGAGCGGCCTCTTTGCCCAGAACAGGATCTCCTCAGCCAGCGGCGTAGAGAATGGCCGGCGGACCCTGGGCCTGGCCACCGCGGCGATCCGTCAGTACCGTACCCGTACTTCGGCGATCGAGCGGGCCTACCAGGACACGCTGCTCCAGGCCCAGCGGAACCACAGGTCCTCCCCTGAAGAACTGCGAGTGTGGGCGGCGCGAGCCTCGCAGCAGGAGGGTAAGGAGACCGCCGAGCTGGTGGATCTCATGCTGGGTCAGGCCGAAAATGTCTTCGATCTCTTGTCGGCGCAGGAGGGTCGGTACAGCCTCTCCGGCGAGGGGATCAA
>JBGPJS010000489.1:0-3253 GCA_041485505.1 Gemmatimonadota bacterium
ACCGAGGAAGCCGAAGACCGAGCCGAGCTCACCGAGCAGGGCCAGCCCCCAGTCTGCCAGCTGCCGGAGGATCTGGTCCCCGTGCTCCTGGACAAAGGCGGCGATGCGGCTGGCGTCCAGTTCGCGCAACCACGCCCGCTGCCCTTCGGTCAGGAAGGAGAGCGATTGGAGCCGGTCCCTGAGAGCGTCCAGCCACCCGATCAGCGTCGAGGCGAACTGGGGAAGATGAGCCGCGACCTGCGCCGATTGACTCCAGATTTGCGGGCCGGCCAGGACAACGATCGTGATCAGCGCCGCCACCGGGGGCAACGCCACCAGCAGCACCGCCAGTCCCCGGCTCACTCGCCGGCCCTCCAGCCGATCGACCAGCGGGGCCAGGAGATAGGCCGCGGCCAATGCGAAGACGAAGGGTCCCAGCAGGCTGCCATAGAGCCGGAGGGTCCAGACCAGCGTGAGGAGGGCGGATGCGACCATCACCCAGCGGATACCAGGACGGGTCCGGAACGGCCAGAGCCCGCCCAGGACGATCGGCAACACCAAGGGTGGGATCAGGATCTCACGGACGCTGATCAGCATGACCGCGAGCAGTCCCGTGGCCAGGGCGGGAGCGACGTAGTCGGGAGTGGAGTCGGGCATGGGCTATAAAGTAAGCAGTAAGCAGTGAGCAGTAAGCAGGCCCTTCCACCCCCCCCGCCTGCTTCACGCCCCGTTTCCCCTAGTCCCTGTTCCCCGTTTCCCTGTTCCCCGTTCCCCGTTCCCTGTTCACTGTTCACTGTTCGCTGCTCACTGTTTGCGGCTCCATGCTCACCGCTCACGCTGGTAGATTTCCGTCCATGTCGATGCCCCTCGCCATCTTCGGCCTCACCTACCTGCTCATCGGCGTTCAGCAGATCTCCGTCCTCCGGCTCAACCGGCCCGCCGCAGCGCTGGTCGGCGCCGTGCTCATGGTGGTAGTGGGAGGCCTTCCACTTCAGGAAGCCTACGCCGCCATCGATCTCGACGTGCTGGTCTTTCTGCTCGGCCTGATGCTGCTGGTGGGTCACCTGGAGGTCGGCGGGTTTTTTGAATGGACCGCGGGGTGGATCATTCACCGCACCCATACGCCGCGCCAGTTGCTGGTCGCGGTGGTGGTCGGCAGCGGGCTGCTCTCCGCGTTCTTCGTCAACGACACCGTCTGCCTGATGCTGACGCCGGTGCTCCTGGCCACCACGACGCCGCTCGGCATCCGACCGGTCCCGTACCTCATCGCGCTCGCGATGGGGTCCAATGTGGGGTCGCTGCTCACCTTCACCGGCAACCCCCAGAACATGCTGATCGGCCTGTGGAGCGGGATTTCCTTCGGTCGCTTCAGCCTTACGATGCTCCCGGTCGTGGCGGGCGGCCTGGCCCTCACTTGCGTCGTGCTGCTGGCGATTTACCGCCGCGAGCTGGCTCAACCGCTTCGGCAGCAGGCCGAAGCGCCCCGGGTCGGGCTCGACCGGGGGCTGGTGGGAACGGCGCTGATCCTCTTTGGTGGGGCGGTGGTCGCCTGGCTCGCGGGGGGCTCGCTGCCGCTCGTCGCCATCGCAGCCGGAACCCTGATGCTGGCCCTGGCGCGGCGGGATCCGACCGAGGCGCTGGAGAAGGTGGAATGGTCGCTCCTGCTTTTCTTCGGCGCCCTCTTCGTGGTCATGCAAGGGCTGGAGCGCTCGGGCACCGTGGGGTTTATCAATGCGGAGGCAACCCAATACGTGGCGCTGGGCGGGGCCTGGACCAGCGCGGGGGCGGTCAGCGGCGTGATGCTGGTGCTCTCGAACCTGATCAGCAACGTGCCGGCCGTCATCCTCTGGCGGAACCTGGTGCCGGCGTTGCCGAATCCCGGCCTGGTCTGGCGGGTGATGGCCATGAGCGCCACCTTTGCCGGGAACCTGCTCCTGATCGGCTCGATGGCCAACCTGATCGTGGCGGAGCGCGCGGAGGCGCGGGGGACGCGGATCGGCTACTGGGAGTATGCCCGAGCGGGGGTTCCGGTCACCCTCCTGACCGTCCTGTGGGGAATCGGGGTGCTGGTTCTAACCGCGTGAGCCGTAAGCCGTGAGCAGTAAGCGGCCCCCCCCTTCACCCCGCCTGCTTACGGCTTACCGCTCACTGCTCACGTCTTTCGCAAGGCCCACCACCGCACCAGCAGCGCGGCGCTGAGGCCCAGCAGCAGGTGCACCGCGGCTCCCACGGCGCCCAAGGGGTAGACAAAGGTGAAGACGATCCAGCTCGCCAGGGCCAGCAGCGCGACGATGAGGGTGACAGACATGGAACCTCGAAAGCGGTCGTTGACGGTTGGGGGACAGTTTCCTATCTTGGACCTTGCAAGAGACGGCAACGGGGAGTCAAATTATTGAGCCAACAGGTCCGGATATGGGCCCGTATGCTGTAGCCAATGCCATGCCCCCCGGGGGAAGACAAACGTTACGGTGAGGGCACCAAGCTTTTCATTCGGGCTTCAATAATCCTCTTCGTTGCCGTGTTTTTCCAGAGCGCCGGTCTTCGGGCCGGCGTTCTGCTGCTCCGGCCTTCCGGTCCGGAGCTTGACTCCATCCCGGCGGCGGCCATCTTCCTTTCTCCATCGGAGCGAAGCTCTGGATGCCGATCTGCGCCGTGACCCGGCGGGTGCACTTCAATGCCGCCCACCGGCTTTACAACCCTGCGCGTTCCGACGCCTGGAATGAGGCGACCTTCGGCGTCTGCAGCAGTCCCAACTATCACGGCCACAACTACGAGCTGGACGTGACCGTCGAAGGGGCCATCGATCCGGACACCGGGTACGTGCTCGACATCACGATCCTCAAGAAGATCGTGGACGAGCAGCTGGTGCGCCACCTCGACCACAAGAACCTGAACCTCGACGTCCCCTGGTTCCAGGATCTGATCCCCACCGCGGAAAATATCGTGGTGGTGTGCTGGACGGTGCTGGCCCCGGTGTTACCAGCCGGGCGGCTGCTCCGGCTCCGTCTCTGGGAGACACCGAGAAACTATGTCGACTACGAAGGCCACTAGGCCATTCGCCGCTCAGGTCCGGGAAGTCCTCGCCGCCCTGGGCGAGGACCCGGATCGCGAGGGGCTCCGCAAGACCCCGTCGCGGGTCGAGGCGATGTACCGCTGGGTCACCCGCGGCTATCACCTGTCGGTGGCCGACGTGGTGGGCGACGCGGTGTTCGAGGACACCCACGAGAACATGATCCTGGTGCGCGACATCGAAGTGTACTCGATGTGCGAGCAT
>JBGPJS010000490.1:0-3249 GCA_041485505.1 Gemmatimonadota bacterium
CGCATCCAGGAGACCATGTCCGGGATGTCCGACAAGAGCGCCTTCGAATCGTTCGAGCGGATGACCGAAAAGATCGAATCCAACGAGCGCAAGGCCATTGCCGCGGCCGAACTCAGCGAGGAATTCTCCGGGGACCAGCTCGCCAAGCAATTTCAGGTCTTGGAGTACAAGGGCAGCAGCGACCAGCAACTCCTCGACCTCAAGGCCAAGATGGGAATGCTGGGTCCCGGCGGTGGACAGGGCGCCAAGCAGATTGGGAAGGGTGGCGAGACGGTGCACGACGCCGAGCTGGTGGAGGAGCACGGGGACGAGGGGCAGACCCATGGGTAGCCGTTAGCCATTAGCCGTTAGCCGTTAGCGATTGGCCGGGGGCCGGGCAGGTGTCCGGTCCCCTGTAGTTTGTGGGCGGCCCGTCCCTCCGTTCTCCTGACCGATCAGGTTACGTTTCGGCCCGCGCCGCGGGGGTCCAGTAACACCGCAGCAGCGAATGGCTAACGACTAACGGCTAACGACTACCATGAACGGCTCCCGCTTCCTGATCCTGGCCGACGGTGAATTCGGCCCCCTTTCCTCCAAGACCGCCAACTCCGTCATCCGCTACCTCCCCGACCGCGTGGTCGCGGTGGTGGACGGCGAGCACGCCGGCCGCACCGTCCAGGATGTTCTCGGATTCGGCGGAGGGACGCCCGTCGTGGCGACGATGCGTGAGGGGCTTGGGTTCCGGCCGGACGCCGTCCTGATCGGCATCGCTCCGGTCGGCGGAAGGCTGCCGGAGCAGTGGCGCACCTGGCTGGCCGAGGCCATCGACGCGGGGTGCGCGCTCTGGAGCGGGCTCCACACCTTTCTGGCCGACGATCCGATGCTGGCCGGACGGGCCCGCGCCAAGGGGGTGGAGATCCATGACCTCCGGCGGCCACCGCCCAATCTCCCCGTGGCCTCCGGCAAGGCCAAGGAGGTGGAGCCCTTCGTCATTCTGACCGTCGGGACCGACTGCAATGTCGGCAAGATGACCTCGCAGCTGCAGGTCACCAAACAGCTCAACGCCCGGGGGATCCGGACCCGGTTCGTTGCCACCGGCCAGACCGGCATCACGATTGAAGGCTGGGGTATCGCCGTGGACGCGGTCGTGGCGGACTTCATTGCCGGTGCCGCCGAGTGGCTGGTGCTGGAGGGGAGCAAGGACGCGGATATCGTCCTGGTGGAGGGGCAGGGGAGCCTCAACCATCCCGGATACTCCGGGGTCACCTGTGGCTTGATTCACGGTTCCTGTCCCGACGCTCTCATCCTCTGCCACCAGGCCACCCGGACCTATATCGGCGACTATCGCGAGGCCGCCTGGCTCCGCATCCCTCCGCTGAGCGACTACATCCGACTCTACGAAACGGTTGCCAACACCGTCCACCCCACTCGGACCCTGGCGATCTCGCTCAACACCTACGATCTGTCCGAAAGCGAGGCTCGACGCGCCTGCGAGGCCGCCGCGAAGGACACCGGGCTGCCCTGCACCGATCCGGTGCGATTCGATCCGGCACCGCTGGTGGATGCGGTGGTGGCGGGGCGGGAGAGCTACCTGGCGAGGTAGGGCGCTGCAGCCGGCACCTGTTCTTCGGGCTCCCTCCGTAACCGCAAACCAGGAAAGCACGAAGGTACGAAAACACGGAACAGTTTCGTGCTTTAGTCATTTCGTGATTGGTTGGGTGTGGCCCCTCGGACCGATGGTCAGCTGTCGTAGGCTGTTGCAAACTTGCCGACCGGCCTTTCTTTCGCGTTTTCGTGATTGGCTTTTGTGCCCTGGGGTGCTGAACCGCAGAGGCGCGGAGGACGCAGAGGTCTTGCGGTGGTGGCGGCGCGGGACAAGGACCTGAGATTGAGGGATTCAGGGATTCACGAGTTGCCGGCTCTTGCCTTGGGGCATCCCGGGCTCAAGATTGGTCGCGGGACGGTCACCGCAGACTCCACCACGATCAACCCACCGAAGTTAGGAGGTCCACCATGGCTCAGGTCTCCGCTCCAACCGCCGGGTCCCAGACCGAAAAGCGGACTCCCTATCGGGTCAAGCTTCACCACATCGAGTGCTGCAACTGCACCCATGGATGCAATTGCCAGTTTGCGGGGCACCCCGACAAGGGGTTCTGCGAGTTCATGATCGGTTTCAAGGTGATCGAAGGCCGGTTTGGCCAGGTCGATCTGGGTGGGGTGACCTTCATCGTCGGCGCCAAATACCCCAAGGCCATCCATGAAGGCCACGGCAGTGTCGTCCTCTTCGTCGACCAGTCGGCGCGGGCCGACCAGGTGCAGGCGGTCGCGACGATTCTCTCCGGCAAGATGGGCGGCATGCCGTGGGAAGCGTTGGCCGGGACGGTGGAGAATTTCGAGGGACCCATCCAGCGGCCGATCGAGGTGACCACGAATGGCACCCGGTCGGGGTTCCGGATCCCCGGCATCCTCGAAATGAGCCAAACCCCGATCAAGGATGCCGTCTCGGGAGCGGAAAAGGAGATCCACGTCGTGTACCCCAAGGGCGGCTTTCTCTGGAACGACGGGAACATCTGCACCACCACCACGATGCAGATCAACCACGGTGGGTTCCGATTTGCCTACCCGGGCGGGTACGCCTCCACCGCGGTGGCGGAGTGGACTAATGAGAAGTAGCCGTTAGCCGTTAACCTGCCCAGGACACGAACAACCCTCGGTGGCGGTGCCCGGAGGGTTCTTCGCTTCTGGAACAACGGCTGCACGAGGCCAGGTCGCGGAGCGGGGGGTCGATCGCCGATCCCGGAGGACGGATCGTCCCGATCATGATCCGGGCTCCTCGTTCGCGGAGCCGCAGAGACGCAAAGGACGCCGAGGCGCCATCCCGTGAGCCATCGACGGGGGCCTGAGACCCTCTGCGGTCTCTGCGCCTCAGCGGTTCAGCAGCTCCGTGATGAGAAGAGGGACATCGGCGACGCTACACTAGGTGTTGGGCACCCCTGACCCGCGCTCCTCGGGCAAACCCCAGACTCCCCCGTGGCCAGTTCCACACTGTTGCCGGCCGGGTCTCGAAAGTACAGCGAGTGGCCACCACCAGGCCAGGCAACCTCCGCTTCAACTACGACCTTGACCTGACTCAGGCGGGTACGCCAGCGGTCGCGGTGGAACACCTCGGCGGCGTCGAGATCCTCGGTGCACAGAAACATCTCCAGCAGACTCACAGGTCGCACTTGCAGTTCGACTCCGACCGAGGTCAAGGGTGTAGGCGCCGGCAAG
>JBGPJS010000491.1:0-3248 GCA_041485505.1 Gemmatimonadota bacterium
CGGAAGAGCAGGTGAAGGCCTGGGTCGGCTCCACCGCCCCGACCCAAGGGGTGCTTCACCGCTTCAAGTGGCTCTACAAGGACGAACGCTCCAGTGCCGGCGGCCGGGGGAGCGTGCGGATCGCCGTCCCCGACTCGCTCCGCTTCGATGCCGCGGGCCCGCTGGGAACCGGCAAGTCTTCCGCCGTGGTCATTGGTGACTCGGCACTCTGGTTCGAACCTGAGGAGAAGTCGCTGGCCAAGCTGGTCCCGGAGTTTCCGCTCATGTGGGCCCTGCTGGGCATCGCGAGGCCTCCCGACTCCGCCTCCACCCTCCGGGGATTCGAAGAGGCGGGACGGATCTCCTGGCAGTACGCCGAGGGGGCCGACACGCTGGAGTACCTGCGCAGCCCCGGCACTCCCTGGAAACTGCTGGCCGAGATCCGTCGTGCGGGGAAGGTGGTCGGGCGGACCGAGGCCAGCCTGGCCGCTGATGGCACGCCGATCAAGGCCCGGCTCACGGTCCCGAGTGCTCCGGCCCAACTGGATCTGACCTTTTACGCGAGCAAGAAGACAACTGCCTTCCCGCCGGATATCTGGCTGCCTAGCCAGCCTTAGCGCTCTCGGCCTCGCCGGCTGCCTCTACGGCTTCGCGGGTGGAGGCTTCCCGCCCGCGATTCACACCGTGGCGGTGCTCCCGTTTGACAATCTGACCGCGGAGCCGACCCTCACCCAGGAGATCAATGCGAAGGTGCGGGAGGCCGTGGAGGGACGGCTGGGTCTGCGGCAGGCTGGCGAGGCCCAAGCCGACGCCATCGTGCGCGGATCCATTACCCGCTACGAGCCGGACGTCCCGGTGGCCTACAACGGGGTCCAGGGCAACCAGGTCAATGTGACCAAGCGGCGGGTCCAGATCACGGTCTCGGTAGAAATCCTCGACCAGAAGGCCAACAAGAAGCTCTGGGAGCGGAGCGGGATGACACTCGAAGGCGACTACGATCCCGGGAAGGAACAGGATGGGAGGGCAAAAGCCCTCGATCTGCTGGTCACCGACATCGTGGAGGGGGCCCAATCCCAATGGTGAGTTTGCGACGCCGCGGGCAGCGCGGAACCAGTCAGATGGGCTGCCTGTTCTCCGTGCTGATCTTCGCGGCCGCGGTGTACTATGGTGTCAACATCGGCCAGGTCTGGTTCCGGTACTACCAGCTCCTGGACGAAATGAAGGTTTCGGCGCGACTGGCCCCGACCCTGCCCGATCCGGTAATCCGCCGGCGTCTGGCGGCCAAGGTCGACGAGCTGCATCTGCCGGCCGATGCCAACAAATTCACCATCACCCGTTCGGGCAAGCCCCGGAGCATCACCATCGAGACCGTGTATAACGAGACGGTCGACCTCCCGCTCTTTCACCACACCTTCGAGTTCAAGCCCCGGGCTGAAGAAGTGCTCTGAGGGGTGTCGTGAAGGACACCCATTCCACCGAGACCAAGATCCGCACTCTCGCCGACGCCGCGCGATGGCGGCAACGGCAGAGTGGCATCGTAGTGTTCACCAATGGTGTGTTCGATCTGGTCCACCCGGGCCACGTAGCCCTCCTCGAGGCGGCGCGGGACGAGGGGGAGGCGCTGATCGTCGGCCTCAACAGCGACGCCTCGGTCCGACGGCTCGGCAAAGGCGCCGACCGTCCCTTTGTTCCCGCGGCGGCCCGGGCCCGGGTGGTGGCCGCGTTCGCGGCGGTGGATTGCGTGGTGATCTTCGAGCAGGACACGCCGTACGAGCTGATCACCGGTCTCGAACCCGACGTGCTGGTCAAAGGCGCCGATTACTCCCGGGACCGTACCATCGGCGCCGACTTCGTCGAAGCCCGCGGCGGCCGGGTAAAGCATATCGAATTGGTCACCGGCTTTTCCACTTCCGCCATCGTGGAGCGTCTTCGTGCCCCGTCCTGACGGCCGCCGTAACGACCAACTGCGCCCCCTGGTAATGGAACGCCAGGCCAATCCCTATGCCGAGGGTTCCTGCCTTATCCGCATGGGCGGCACCCTGGTGCATTGCACCGCGAGCGTCGACACCGGGGTGCCCGGATTCAAGAAGGGTACCGGTGAGGGTTGGGTGACGGCAGAGTACGCCATGCTCCCGCGTGCCACACTCGAACGGACCCCCCGGGAGCGCACCGGCCCCGGCGGGCGCACCCAGGAGATCCAGCGACTCATCGGCCGCTCGCTCCGGGCCGCCATGGGTACCATGGCCTTCGGTGAATACACCATCCGAGTGGACTGCGACGTACTCCAGGCCGACGGCGGCACCCGCACCGCCGGCATCACCGGTGGGTGCGTGGCGCTGGCGGACGCCTGCGCATGGCTTGCGGCCCGAACCGGGATCCCGACCCCGTTCGGCCGGCTGGTGGCCGCCATTTCCGTCGGCATCATCGAGGCAGAGCCCCGACTCGACCTGGCCTACGCGGAGGACAAGGACGCGGGGGTCGATTCCAACATCGTGATGCTGCATCCCGACCAGTTCGTCGAAGTCCAGGGCACCGGCGAACACGGCACCTTCTCCCGCGCCGAACTCGATCGTCTGATCGACCTCGCCCACGGCGGGATTCAGTCCCTCTTCGCCTCCCAGAAAGCCACGCTCGGCTGGTGAAACTGCTCTTCGCCACCCGCAGCGCGGGCAAGCAGCGGGAAGTGAAGGGGCTGCTGGAAGCAGCGGGGCATGAGGTTCTTTTTCCCGACGACGCCGGGGTCTACCAGTCGGTGGCGGAGGAGCTGCTTGAGGTCGCCGAGAGCTTCGAGACCAACGCCCGCCAGAAGGCCGAATACTTCGCGACCAAGACCGGGCTGCCCACCGTGGCAGATGATTCTGGGCTTGAGGTGTTCTACCTGGGTGGCCTGCCGGGCGTGAAGTCGAAGCGGTGGGCGGGCGCGACGGGAAGCCCGGCCGAGGTGGATGCCGCCAACAATGCCCAACTGATACGGCGACTCAGCGGCGCCCCGGAGCCGAAGCGCCGGGCCCGGTATCGCTGTGTCCTGGTCTTTCTTCCCACTCCTGGTGCCATCCCCCGGGTGTTCGAAGGCAGCTGCAATGGGAGGATTCTGGAGGCGCCGCAGGGGAAGGGTGGCTTTGGGTACGACCCGTACTTCTTGAGCGACGATCTGGGAAAGTCCTTCGGGGAGGCGTCCGAGGAGGAGAAGAACGTGGTCAGTCACCGGGGCAGGGCGGTGGCGGCGTTGATTCGGAAACTGCGTGAGCTGTGAACAGTGAACGGTAAAC
>JBGPJS010000492.1:0-3246 GCA_041485505.1 Gemmatimonadota bacterium
CCCAGGCCTGCGCCCTGTCGCGGCTGTGCTCCTTGCCCTCGGTGTTGGAGTACGCGGTTCGGCGGTCCTCTCCGGGGCCAAATTACGGATCGTCCGCTTGAGCCTCCGCGCCGCCGCGGGGATCGGGCTCTCCTGCCTTCTTGCTGGCGGCGCCCAACGGGCCTTCACTCGTTGGACCGAGCGAAGGGCGATCAACCGGCTGGGAGGAACCGGCGCCGGCCACCCCAATCTGCTGCTCATTATCCTGGACACGGTGCGTGACAAGAGCATCCACCTTCTCTCGCGGGCCAGGCCGCCGACGCCCGAGCTCGCCGGCTGGGCGGTCTCCGGGGTGCGGTTCACCGGCGCAATCTCACCGTCTTCGTGGACCGTTCCCGCCCATGCCAGCTTCCTTACGGGACGGTGGGGGCATGACGTATACCTGGGATGGGAGATTCCCCTGCCGGATTCCGTCCCCACACTCGCCGAAGTCCTGCAGCGCCGAGGGTACGCCACGGCCGCGTTTGTTGGAAACTTCCGGCAGATCACCACGACGACCGGCCTGGACCGGGGGTTCCTGCGTTTCGAGGGTCATCCGGTTTCGTGGGGCGAGCTGCTCATGAGCGGGAGCCTGGGACGCGGGTTCTTTGCCAGTCCCGTTGGACTCGCTCTGTTCGGCTACTCCTGGGAGACGAGGAAGCGCGCAGCAGACGTGAATCAGTCATTTCTCCAGTGGCTTGATCAAGAGGCACCCCGACCCTTCTTCGCATTCCTGAACTATTTCGATGCGCATGGCCCCTATCTTCCTCCGCCTCCGTTCGACACACTGCTCGGTCCGACTGGCGGGCGGCGGCTCGATTTTCCCGGGTCGGAGGCACATCTCGCTCCCCGGCGAGATGGCACGCGAGCTCAATGCGTATGAGGGCTCGATCGCATATCTCGATCACCAGCTTGGGATGCTGTTCCGCGAACTCGGCGCCCGCGGAATTCTCGACAGCACCCTGGTGGTCGTGAGCTCAGATCATGGAGAGCAGTTCGGGGAGCATGGGTACGTCGGTCACGCGAATTCGCTCTACGGGATCCTGGTACATGTCCCGCTGGTGATCTCATTTCCAGGCCGAATCCCCAGCGGGATCGTCAAGAGCGTGGTATCCCTGCGCGACTTGCCCGCTACGGTCATGGATCAGCTCAACCTGGGGTCCGTCTCCCCGTTCGAGGGCCGCTCGCTTGCGGCCTGGTGGTCAGGGGAAGAGAGCTTAGGGATCCGGGAGGACACTGCGCTTTCCGAGGTGGAGTACCGCCCCGGACTGCCTGGTTGGCCCATGCGGGGACGAGGCGCTATTGCCTCGGTCGTCATGGATCACTGGCACTACATCCGGTCCGGTGACGGACGTGAAGAACTCTATGACCTGGGGGTGGACCCGGAGGAGCTTGAGGACCGGGCGCGTGAGTCCGGGCTCGAAAACCTCCTGGAACGCCTGCGGGCCGCAGCCGGCGCCCTGGGCTCGTACCAGCAGGAAATGGAGGCACCCTCACCGCCGTAAAGTGTATACTTCTCAGATGCCGAAAGCCGCCGCCCCCGCCCCCCACCTCTGGCTCCATCACCTCGAGGACGAAGCCGACGCCGCCTTCCTCTACCGGCAACTGGCCGAGGCGGAGCGTGATCCCAAGAAAGTCGAGTTGTATCTCAAGCTGGCGGCCGTGGAGGACCGTCACGTCGAGATGTGGCAGAAGCTGCTGGCGGAAAACGGCCACCCGGTGCCGGCGACCAGGACCTCGCTCCGGGCCCGCTGCATGGCCTGGATGGCGCGCCGGTTCGGCGGCGACATGTTGCTGCCGCTCCTGCTCGAGGAAGAAGGCCGGGAAGTGAAGAGCTATCTCGATCTCTATCGGGAGGCGCCGGACGGCTCCACCGGCCCCACCGCGCTCACCCTCGCCAAGGAGTCGGCCGCGCACGCGGAGTCACTGGCCGGGATCAGCGGCGGCGCGGGAGAACCGTGGCACAAGACCGGCGCGGGCGGATTGCTCCGCAACCTGGTCTACGGTTTCAACGACGGCCTCACCGCCAACTTCGGCCTCGTGGCCGGTATGCTCGGCGCCCAGAGCACGCTCAACCTCGCCTCCCACGCGGTGATCGTGGCGGGGATCGCTGGGATGGTGGCGGATGCCCTCTCCATGGGATCCTCCGGCTATCTCGCCGCCAAGAGCGAGCGCGAGGTGCACGAGCACGAGATCGCCATGGAGAAGGAGGAGATCCGGCTCATGCCGGATCTGGAGCGGGACAAGCTGGCCCTGCTCTATCAGGCCAAGGGAATCCCGGAGGGCCAGGCGCAGCAGCTCGCCGCCCAGGTCATGAGCGATCCGGAGCGCGCGCTCACCGAGAAGGTGCGGGAGGAGCTCAAGATCGGCGAAGCCAGCAGCACGCCGCTCCGCGAGGGATGGATCACCGGGACGGCGACGGCGTTCGGAGCCCTGATCCCGGTGGCGCCGTTCCTCTTCTTCTCGGGTCCCTACGCGATCTGGACCTCGTTTGGGGTCGCGATGGTGTCCCATTTCGGCGTGGGAGGGGCGCGGAGCTTCTTCACCGGCCGCGGGGTCTTCCGCAGCGGGCTGGACATGTTCGTGGTCGGGCTGGGCGTGGCCGGAGTGGGGTACTTCGTGGGAGAGTGGATTACGCGGTTATTCTAGATGGGCAGATGGGCAGATGGGCAGATGGGCAGAACCGAGGATGCCGGATCGGTTCTGATTGCGGGAGGATGTCACCTCCGCCGCATCAGAGGTCTTGAAAGAGCCCGGCGAGCTCGAGCCGGAACCGCGCTCGCAGTTCCGGTGCCTGCCAGGTCAGCGCGTCCACGACTCGCCGATCCTTTCCCCCCTCCCTGTTCGATACCAACACCGAGCGCTCCCACCGATCAATCAGCCACACCTCGCGCACACCCAGCGCCAGATAGGCATCGCGCTTGTAGTCCCGATCGTAACGCCGAGAGGAAGGACTGAACACTTCAACCGCCAGCCAATGGCCGGCGAGGTCGGTCCATTTCTCGGTGCGCGGAAGCGGCGGGGGAAATACCAGCAGGTCGGGTTCGAGGTGCGTCTTCGGCGGCCGCTGGACCACACCGGGGCCCACTACGTACGCCGCCGTCTCCAGATAGTTCATCAGCGCGGTCTGGAGACGCGCCCCAATAAGCTGGTGCGGCACTCCAGGCGCGGGGGTCACGATCAGGAACCCCTCGAGCAGCTCGTAGCGCTGCCCGTCGTCCGGGAAGA
>JBGPJS010000493.1:0-3239 GCA_041485505.1 Gemmatimonadota bacterium
CAGCCGGTTCACCAGGTAAACCGTGATGGCCGCCACGACCACGGCGCCGAGCAACCAATACTCGATCCGCTTCACCTCGCCGATCAGCAATTCGGCGCTGTCGCTCAGCAGGAACCCGAGTCCGGCAAAGAGCGCGGACCAAAGGAAGCAGCCGACGGCGTCAACGGCGGCGAATTTGCCGAACTTGAGACCGTGGAGTCCCCAGAACACCATGCTGGCGTTCCGGGTGCCGTAGACCACCCGGGCGGCCAGCAGTTGCCAGACGCCGAGCCGGCCGGCGAGGCGCTCTACCGTGGGGCCGACCTTGCGATAGAGCCGCCCCTCCCGGATCCGGCGGGCGTGGCTCCGGCCGAGGGTGTACCAGGCGCAGTCTCCGATAAAGTTGCCGGCGGCCCCGGCCAGGATCGCGGGACCGAGATGGAGAATGCCGAGATGCGCCACGACGCCCGCCAGAATCAACGTCAGATCTCCCTCCACCGTGGCCAGGAGCATGACAGCGAATAGGCCGTACTCGATGAGCAGGCGCTCGAGGTGCATGGGACAAAGGTAAGCGGTAAGCGGTAAGCGGTGAGCGGTGAGCGGTGAGCGGTGCGTGGTGAATCGGGGAGACAGGGAGCCGTCACAAGACTCCACCACGGAGCCACGGAGGACCCACGGAGCGATTCATCCGCTTGACCGAGAGGGTGATTGGAGCCGCGATCGAAGTGCAGCGGGTACTTGGTCCAGGGCTCCTGGAATCGGTGTACGAGGATTGTCTATGTCGAGAGTTGGGGCACCGAGGAATACCGTACGCGAGGCAGGTTGGATTTCCTGTGATATACAAGGGCGAAGATCTAGGCAGTCAGCACCGAATCGATCTCCTGGTCGAGCAGGAATTGATCCTTGAACTCAAGTCCGTTGAAAAGCTCCTCCCGATACACCACGCACAGCTTCTGACCGAACTGCGCCTGACCAGAATGTCGGTCGGGCTGCTCATCAATTTCAACGTCCCGCGCCTGACCAGAATACCGATCGGTCTGTCATCAACTTCAATGGCCCCTCACTGCGCCTTGGCCTCAAGCGGATCGTCAACGGCGGCGTCGACATTCAAGGCCCTTGGTCGACGGAACCCCGCCCCTCGCATCCCCGTCTCCCTCAAAGCATAATTCACCCATGAAACGCTGGCGCTGGTGGGCCTGGGTCTTATTGGTCGCGGGCATCGGGCTGATTCTCCGGTTCGCGACCGGATTTCCCTGGCGGGAGACTGCCGATGCAATCGTCGGCACCAGTCTCCCCCTGGTCCTTGGGGCCGTGGTTCTCAACCTTGTCGCCTTTGCCGCCAAGGCCTGGGCCTGGCACCTGCTCCTCCGACCGGTCGCGCCCAATCGCTGGCGCACCGCCCAGGAGGCGATGCTCATCGGAGCCGCGGTCAACAGCATCTCCGTCTCGGTGAGCGGGGAAGCGGCCCGGGTGCATCACATGGTCCAGCGGGATGAGGTTCCGCTGGCCGCCGCACTGTCGTCGGTGCTTTGGTCTCGGGTGGTGGAAGCGATCGCGCTGACCCTGTTTCTGCTCCTGGTGGCGTGGCTCTTCCCGCTGCCCGACTGGATGCGCACGGTCCGTCTCACCTTCGGGCTGTCCCTGATCGCAGTCGCGCTGGTGACCCTGCTCGGCGGGTGGGCCACCCTGCTGCGCGGCCTCCCGCTCCGGGTCAGTGGATTCATCCAGCCGCTGGTGGACGTTGCCGGTCGTGGCCGCCTGACCTGGCCCATTGTGCTCGACCTGGTCAACTGGTTCGCCGAATGGGCGACGTTCCACCTCTGCATTGTTGCGACCGGGACGCCGGCCCCGTACGTGGTGTCCCTGGTGGCACTGGTGGCCGCCAACATCGCGGGCGCTCCCCGACTCACCCCGGCCAATGTCGGGGTTCTGCAAGCTTCCGTGGTGGTCGGGATGCTCCCCTTCGGCATCGCACCGGAGCGCGCCGTGGCGGGGGGGCTGGTGCTGCAGGCGGCACTGGTGCTTCCGGTACTGGCGCTGGGGGCGGGGATTGTCGGGTGGAAGGGGTTGCGGGGCTTCGTCGCTCCCAACTCGGAGCTCCACGAATCGGTCTGAGGAGCCGCGGAGGAACCCAGGAGACGCACCATTCAATTTCATCGCAACATGACAACTCACTCACCAGGAGCACCGATGAACCGGAAACTCATTCTTACGACGATGGCCCTGTTGGGCCTCCTGGTCACCGGGTCGGCGTCGGCCCAGGCGGCTGCGACGCCGAACAAGAAGCCGGTAGTGCACGACAAGGCGACCACCCCTGTCACCGCTACCTCGGCCAAGCCGGCCAACGCCGCGACCATACCCGGTGACGCCGCCAAGACCACGCTTCTCGATCTCAACACGGCGACGGCCGAGCAGCTCAAGACTCTGCCCGGAATCGGCGATGCCTATGCCGACAAGATCATCAAGGGACGGCCCTACAAGGCCAAGAACGAACTGATCGGCAGGAAGATCATCCCGGAGGTCACCTACGCGAAGATCAAGACCAAGATCATTGCCAAGCAGCAGTGAAGGGCCTTTCGCCTTTGGCTGTTAGCCATTGGCCAATCGCTGCAAGGGTTGCCCCGCCGTCCGTGCCGGCCGGCGGGGCCCTGGTTTGCCTGCTGCGGGAGAACGGGAGCCTCGTGGGCCCTTCGAACTTCCTCGCAAGGACAGGGAGAGGGGACGGCGAACGCGGTCCCTCCACTCAGCGCAGGAGCAACGACCCGGCCAGTCCCAGGAGCAGCAGGAAGCCGCACACATCGGTGAAGGTGGTCACGAAGATGCTCGAAGCGACCGCCGGATCCACCTTCATGCGCTCCAGCACGATCGGAATCAGGGCCCCGGCAAAACCCGCGACGAAGAGGTTGCCGGTCATGGCCAGGAATACCACGAGGCCGAGCACCGGCCCTTCGTGAAGGAGGTAGGCGACGACGGCGACGACGGCGCCATTGGCGAGACCATTGATGAGCCCGACCAGCATCTCCTTGCCGACGACACTGGCAAACCGGTCGACGGGAATGAGACCGAGCGCCAGTCGGCGGACCGTGACGGCGAGCGCCTGGGTCCCCGCATTGCCGCCCATCCCCGCAATGATCGGCATCCAGACCGCGAGCGCCACGTTGCGGCTGATCGTACCCTGGTAGAGATACACCACCGCCCCGGCAAGAAACGCCGTTGCCAGGTTTACATAGAGCCAGGGCAGCCGGCTCCTCACCGCCGCG
>JBGPJS010000494.1:0-3230 GCA_041485505.1 Gemmatimonadota bacterium
CATCTCGTTGATGGCCTGGATGGCCGAGGAGGGGGGCTTGCGACCGGCATCGAGCGCCTCGGCCAAAGACAGCAGGCGTCCGCGGAAGGCGATAATGGCGTCGAAGTCGACTCTTTCGGTATCGGAGACCAGCTTTCCCGCCTTGGTCCAGCGGTGGTAGGCGGCCGGATCGGGCAGCAGGTCGCGCGGCCCGGGCGGGGTAGCGGCCGTGTTCACGAAGTCGAGCCACACGGCGTCGCCGAGGAGCGTGAATTCGGGGTCGGCCATGGGATCAGGGACCCTCCGCGATTTCCACCGAGTTCCGTCCTCCCCGCTTGGCCTTGTAGAGGGCGGAGTCCGCGGCGGCAAGCACGCTGCTCAGGGTGGAGCCGTGGGTGGGGGACTCCGCCACGCCCAAACTGAGGGAGGGCCGTCCGAACTCGGGATGGGTCCGCTCGATCTCCGCGATGCGCTTCTGGACCCGGTCCACGAACACCAGCGCCTCCTGAGGGGTGGTCATCGGCAGAATCACCAGGAATTCGTCCCCCCCGAGACGTCCGACCGCATCCAGCGTACGGCACTGCTGCCGCAGAATCTCGCCGACCAGCACCAGCAGCCGGTCGCCGGCCGCGTGGCCCAGCGTGTCATTGACCAGTTTGAAGCGGTCGATGTCGATCAGCACCGCGCTGGTCCGGAGCTGATGGCGCTCGGCCCGGGAGATCTCCGCATCGAGCCGCTCCTCCATGGCGCGCCGGTTGTAGAGGCCGGTGAGCTCGTCGGTGGTCGCGGCGCTCTGCAGCTGCTCCACCAGGTGGGAATTCTTCAGGGCGATTGCCGCCGCGAAGGCCAGGGTGCCCGCCAGCTCCTGCTCGGCGTGACCGTACCCCTTGTCGTGAAGCCGGGGGCCCAGCGCCAGCACCGCCAGGCGCTCGACCCCGGCATCGAGGCACACCACCAGCTGGGTGCTGGCCGGGACCAGTGCGGCCACCGCGATGTCGCCGGCGCCGACCGCGGGGGTGCCCGCCGGCAGGGCGCGGTCCAGCGCGACCCGGTCGATGACCGCCGGCGTCATGGTGCCCTTGAGCGAGCGGAAGGCCTTTGGCATATAGGCCTTGCCATTGGGCCGATAGAGGCAGGCCCACCAGGCGAAGAACACTTCGGTCATGAAGTCGAGGACCAGGTTTTCGGTCTCTTCGGTGGAGTGCACCGAGGACAGAAGCCGGGCAACCTGGCGGAGGGCCCGGAGCTGAAAGGCGGCGTCCTCGAGAGCGGTCTGCCGCTCCCGCAGGACGCCATGCAGCTCGAGGATGATCGAGAGTCCGAGGGCGAGAGGCGTGGAGAGTCCCCGCATCTCGGTGGCCAGCTCGGGGCCCGCCGAGATTACCACTTCGGTCTGGCCGCTAGTGAGGCGAGTGACCTCGGTGGCGGTCGCGAGCCAGGGGGGCGCCGGGCTGGCAGGGAGCCTGCCGGAGGGGGAAGTCGAGCTGATCCAGATCCGGTCGCTGTCGAACCGATGGATCAGCGCTGAGCGGCATCGCTCGAAGAGTTCTCCATCGGTGCGCGACTGTCGGCAGGCCGCCGCGAAGGCGCTGGGCAGGGTGGCGAGGGCCGACGTTGCCGAGGGAGAATCCATTGCGTGGCAATATAGTCACCGCTCTGGAGTCTGGGGAGCCAGCGCGCCCCGGCCCCCGCCTGGCGCGGAGATAATCCCACCAGCGGACGGGCGCCTACTTGAAGAAGTAGGGCACCACCGGCGCAATGGAAGGCACCACCGCCCCGAAGCGGCTGCCGAGCGCAGCCCCGATCGTGACCCGGAGATAGGCCCCTTTGTACCCGGCGTTGGGCGCGCCGGTCAGGGCATTCCGGTCCACCCGCCAGGTGGTGCTGCCGCCGCGGAAGACGTAGCCCCCGCTCAAACCGAGAGCGAACTGGCCGTGGGAGCTGACCACCTGGTCGAGGTTGAGGCCCACGTGGAGCAGCCAGGTCCGTCCGCGCAGCTCCGTGCCCCGAAGCGGATTGGTGAGCACGCTGTCGATCGGGAGGGCCGTAGTCTGGGCCAGCTTGCTGACGATACGCCCTACACCGGCGCCAACCACCGGAAAGAGTTTGGTGCGGTCGCGGGCGATGATGGTGACTCCGATGTCGAGGAGGCCGTAACCGCCCGACACCTCGTTTCTGAATCCTCCGGTAACCCGTGCCCGCGGCAACACCCGGTGACCGCTGCCGCCGAGGGTCAGGCGCCCGATGGTGAGGTAGCCTCCACCGCCCACGGTGAATGCACTGCTCGGCAGGGTAGGGTAGCCGTTGGCCGTGAAGGCGGCGTTCAGCGCCGAGACATCGAGCTTGGCGTAGCCGAACTCGAAGTGGGTGCCGGCGACCCGGGGACGTCGCGGCGCTGGGCTCGAATCCTGTTGAGCCGCCGCGCTCGTAACCATGGTGACGGCCGCGAAGAGGAGCGACAGCATCGGCCGAGGGCTCGGTCTGAGCGAGGAAAGGCGAAGCATGATGTCTCCTGTGAGTGGTTGGATCCCGGCTATCAGGCGGGCTTGGAGCTTATCGTCTGGGAGAATTCCTGCCAGTCGCGTTCGACCTGACGGCTGTAGCTCGATGCGAACTCGATCAGGGCCGGGCCCCAGGCCTTTTCCTCGGCGAAGGCGACCCATTGGTCGGCGATCGCCGAGCCCTGGCGGCCGCCACTGCGGAGATGGCTCCAGGCAACGATCTGCCCCATCGTAACCATCACTCCCTCGAGCCGGCCCAGCTTTCGGTTCCACGACTCGAGGCTCAGCCGGTCCTGGCTGGGCTGCAACTCGCGCAACACATAGGATCGGCTCCCCGCGCGCACCGGATGCAGGAGGGCGGGTGGTACCGCCTGGCCCCACTGCTGGATCGTGACCACCCGTTCGGCTTCACTGGTCCAGATGGGGCCGGGGGCCGAGACCTGGGGTGTGAGAGTCGGCGGGATGGCCTGCTTGAGGTCGAGCAGCACCAGCTTGTCCGGCGCGCCTCGGCCTTCGATCAGCAGCACGTAGCGCTCCAGCCCGAGGCTCGCCGCGCCAGCCACCCGCCGGGCAACGTCGATCAGAGTGTAGAAGCCGGGGTCGTCCTCGCCACGGGCAAACCTGGCAATGATACCCGCCACCTTTGCCCGCTCGGCGTCGGAGACCGGGAGCGCCCGCCTGCCGAGCCGCAGGCGACGGGAGCGCCCGGCCAGCTTGGTCCGGATGCCGAGCAGCCGTTTGCGGGTGAGG
>JBGPJS010000495.1:0-3214 GCA_041485505.1 Gemmatimonadota bacterium
ATGCGTAATTTCCCGGCTTCTTCCGACAGCACGGGGCCTGGGTCAGACCGCACTTCTCCTGATCTCCCTGATCCCATGCCCAAGGTGTCGCCGCAGCAGAGTCCTGAGCGTTACGCCATCGGCATAGCCGACTCGCGCGGCGATCGCTTCGACATTCTCATCCGTTGTCTTGAGCAGGTGCACCGCGCGCTCCACCCGCAACTCCTGGAAATACGATAGTGGTGACTTCCCCAGGACGGCTCGCATGCGGCGCGCCAGGGTTCGCTTGCTCGAGCCCACTGCCGCCGCGGCATCGTCGAGCGAGAACCCAGACTTAAGCCGGCCTCGCGCCCAACTCTCGAACCGCTCCACCAGCGCGTCAGAGTGGGCCAGATGATCGGCCAGCACATAGGCGGACTGCAACGGTCGAGAATCCACCACCAGATACTTCGCGGTCAATGCGGCGAGTCGAGGGCTCTTCTGCCGGATGAGCCATAAGGCGAGATCCATGTGGCTTAAGGCGGCGCCCGCCGTCACGAACTTCCCGGATTTGACGATCATCCGCGATTCATCCAGGCGCACCTTCGGGTAGCGCTGCCGAAACAAGGGAGCCAGCCACCAGGTGGTGGTCGAGTCGTGGTTGTCGAGCAGCCCCGATTCAGCCAGGACAAAGGTCCCGATACAGGCCGCCGCCGTGGCTGCGCCTCGCTCCGCCCACGAGCGCAGCGCCTCGCCGGCGTCGCTCACGTCGGGTCTCGCCAGCGCCGCCGTGAGCGGGCCCGGCATCTTGAAGCCGATCGCCGGAACCACCACCCAATCGGGAATGAGCCGCAGGGGGAGCGGAACCACGGGAACCGTCAGCCCCTGCGACGTGGTGACGCTCTTGCGCACACCGACGATCGTGACATCGAAACGGGGCGCAACCAGACCCGCCATGTCCGCCAGCTCATTCGCGGTCCCGAAGGCATCCAGCACGGTCGCCAGACCGGTGTCGAAGACTCCATCCAGCGTGAGCAGGTAGATCCGCATGGCAAATACTATATCAAATATGGCGATCTTGCCAATGGCCTGTCAGCCGGGCCAGGTGCTATCTTGGCCCCGCATCTTCGAGTGTCGGCTTCGCCGTGGACCCAGAATCGGGAGGACCAACCAGTCATGGGTATCAGCAGCAACGTGCTTGAGGCCATTGGGAATACCTCGTTGGTGGAACTGCGGAGAGTGGTGCCGCCCGGTTGTGCCAGGATCTTCGTCAAGGTCGAAGGGGAGAACCCGACCGGCAGCATGAAAGATCGAATGGCGCAGGCCATCATTGCCAGGGCTGAACACGATGGCAGATTGAGGCCCGGGGACACCATTGTCGAGTACACCGGCGGTAGTACCGGTGCCTCACTCGCGTTGGTGTGTGCCGCGAAGGGGTACCGTCTTCGTATTGTCACCTCCGATGCGTTCAGTGAAGAGAAGCTGACCCAGATGGCGGCGTTTGGCGCGGAGCTGACGCTGGTACCAAGCGAGGGAGGACGAATTACCAAGCAACTCATCTTGAACATGATCGAAGCCGCCAGGGAGATCAGTCGAGAACCCCGCACCTACTGGACCGACCAGCTCAATAATGCCGACAGCATCGCGGGCTACTACCCAATGGGTGAAGAGATCTGGGATCAAACCAACGGGAAGATTGATGCCTTCGTGCAGTCGGTTGGGACGACGGCCTCGTTGCGAGGGGTGGCCACCGTGCTTAAGCGTCACAATCCGGAGGTCAGGATCATTGCCGTCGAGCCCGGCGAATCCCCGGTATTGTCTGGCGGTCAAGCCGGTGCTCACAAGATCGAAGGCATTGGAATCGGCTATGCCCCGCCACTATGGGATGCCAGTGTGGTGGATGAGATTGTGCCGGTTCTTACAGCTGACGCGGAAGCCATGGCCCGGCGTCTCGCGCGGGAGGAGGGGCTTTTTGCGGGAACCTCGTCAGGGGCGAATGTCCTCGGGGCCATTCGAGTCGGAGAGCGATTGGGGCCAGGCGCAAGCATCGCTACCCTGCTGGTGGATTCTGGTCTCAAGTACCTGAGCACCGACGTGTACCGACGACGAGAAGGAGTCTGAGGCTTGTTCGCCTCGCGTCGATAGGAGATCGGCAATCAGCAATCCCTCTGTCATTGCGAGAGCCCCGGCGCGGCGCGCCGGGCTCGAAGCAATCTTTGCCGGCTCCACTGGAGAGGGTCAGGGGGTGAGGCAGAAAGGCGAGAGCGGGGCAGGGGGGGAGGCGCGGAGACAGGAGCGCGTTTCTAGGTATCGGTTGGCGTTTTCCTGGTGGCTGATCGCCCCTACCATTGTGGTAGAGTCTTGGGGCGAGAGAAACCATGCGAACCCGGACCAACCACGGCATCAAAGTCATCGCGGCCAAGGGCATGCGCCAAAGCCCCACCGAGGCCGAGACGCCTGCGTGGGCGCTGCTCCGAAACCGGCGCTGTCTCGGCCTCAAATTCCGCCCGCAGCACATTCTTCATGGGTTTGTGGCAGGCTTCTATTGCGCCGAGCTCATGCTAGTACTGGAAGTCGATGGAAGGGTTCACTCCTCGCCCGATCAGGCTGAGTATGACGCGGAACGTACCCGCGTTCTCGATCGAAGCGGGTGCCACGTTCTGCGTATCCGGAATGACGATCTCTGCCGAGAGAGGCTTGCAGCCCTGGTCCGTCCGTGGCGAGATCGTCGTCGCTCGATGCCTCCGCCTCACCCCCCGGGTTCCTTCTAAAGTCTCTGCCTCACCCCCCGGCCCCCTCTCCACTGCGTGGAGAGGGGGAGCATGGGAAAAAGAAACCATCCTGTTCCCCCTCTCCAGCTGTGCTGGAGAGGGGGCTAGGGGGTGAGGCAGATCGTCGCTCCGCTCGGGGCAACGGGGCCTCGCAATGACAGAAACGGCGGCACCTCGGCGACGGGGCCCTCGCAATGACAGAACGCCTGCAACCCTTCCCCCGCTTCCAGCGTCAATTACCCCACAGCCTTACATGCCACACCTGGCCCGGTGCAGTCCGAAACGCCCGAGACCGGAGCCCCGTAAGACCCCTGTTTACTGTCCCCCGTTCCCTGTTACCCGTTCCCGGACCCAGCATGCGCCACCTCCGCCTCGCCTTTCGCACCCTGTTCAAGACCCCCTTCGTCACGGCGGTCGCGGTGCTCTCTCTGGCCCTCGGCATCCGCGCCAACTCGGCGATCTTCTCCCTCTTCGATCAACTGCTG
>JBGPJS010000496.1:0-3195 GCA_041485505.1 Gemmatimonadota bacterium
AGGCTCTTGAACAGGGCATGGTTCAGCGTGTGCAGCACCGCCCCCGTGAAGCCCAACACCGCCACCACCGGCTGCCCGTAGGCCAGCCCCAGCACCCCCACGCCCATCCCCAGCAGGATGATCCCGATGTTCTCCACGCTGCTATAGGCCAGAACTCGCTTGAGATCGTGCTGGCCCAGGGCCCACAGCACGCCGAGCACTCCCGACACCAACCCGAGTCCGAAGAGGGTCCATCCGAACCAGGCCGGTGGCGCTCCCAGGAGGCTGATCACCCGCAGCAGCCCGTAGATTCCCATCTTGAGCATCACGCCGGACAGCAGGGCGGAAACATGGGAGGGTGCCGCGGCGTGGGCGCCCGGCAGCCAGAAGTGCAGCGGCACCATGCCCGCCTTCACCCCGAAGCCCGCCAGAGCCAGAAGCAGGACCAATCCTCCTCCCCAGGGTACCCCGGGCGCCCCGGCCGCCAGTGACGTAAAGGTGAGATCCGGAGTGGTGCGCCCCCAGATGAGGAACATCGCGATCAGGGCCAGCGTCCCGGTGTGGGTCAGCACGAGATAGATCAGTCCGGCGCGACGAACCTCGCTCCGATCTCCCTCGAACATGATGAGGAAGTAGGCGCTGAGCGCCATAATCTCCCAGGCGAGCAGGAAGAGCACCGCGGCGTGGGCCACCACCACCACGACCATCGCGGCCAGGAGCAGGGCGAGCAGCGCGTGCGCGATTGCGACCGGCCGATGGGCTCGCTCGGAGTGGAGGTAGCGGACGCCATAGGCCGTCGTCGCCGCGCCCGCTATGCCCAGTAGCACCAGGAACCACGCGGCCAGGGGATCGACCACGATGGCCCATGACCCTCCGGGCACCGCGGGCTGAATTGACGCAGTGATTGGGGCACCACCCAGCAGAACCCCCGCTGCGTACCCGGCGCAGGCCGCGAGACCCGAAACCACCAGGGCGCTCATAGTCAGATCGGCCAGCCGGGGGGCCCGGGCGAGCAGCAGGCTGGCCAATCCTCCGAGGAGCACCATCACCACCCCGACGACAAGCCCGGCCGCGGGACTCATCGCCCACTGGCCTTCGGGGCGGGGAATGATCCGGTGGTCCGCTGCTCGACCTCCCGGACCCGGGTCAATATCACTTCGGGGAGAGCGCGGTCCTGCAGCAGCTGACGCAGCGCTGGATCCCGCAGGACGAAGGCGAGCTGGGCCAGAACCCGGAGGTGCGAGGGAACGCTGGGGCTGACCACCAGGAAGACCGCGTGCACCGGCTTGCCGTCGATCGCCCCGAACTCCACCGGGCGGCGCAGCAGGCACAGGCTGACGAACGCCTGGTCCACGTGGAGCAGGATCGGATTGCGCACGTGGGGGATGGCGATCCCGTCGCCGATGCCGGTCGACCCCATGGTTTCGCGGGCATCGAGCACCGTCAGCAGGAACTCACGGTCCACTTCGGGTGAGAGCGGCAGCCGTTTGACGATGGCCGCCAGCACCGCGCTCTTCTCGTCCCCTTCGACGTCCCGGTGGATCCCGCCGGTCTCGAGCAGCTTGGAAAGGGGCGGTACTTCTTCCGGTGAGCGGCGCGCCTCCTCCAGGAGGCTCCGAGATGCGGGGACACCGTGCTCCACGGCCCACTCCCACACCTCGATGGCATTCAGGTGGAGGCGCTCGTTGACCCGGTGCACCGGCAACCCGCGATCCTTGATCCAGCGGCGGAGGGTCGACTCATTCACGGCGAGATAGGTCGCGGCCTGGCGCAGGGTGATTTGCATGGGTTAGGAAGTCGGCGACGATGGGTAAAAGAGCAGTCGTTCGGTGTTGCGTACCAGGGTGACGACCGCCGACCCGGAGGCCGCCGTTCGAACGGCGCCCAAGAATCCGGGGTGGCGACAGAGCCGGGCCGCCTTGGCAAGGAGGATCAGGTGCTGCCGGGTGTCGCGCGCGAGCAGGAGGAACAGGAGATCCGTCAGGCCACCGTCCAAGGCGCCGAAGTCCACCGGAGTGGGGAGCCGACCGATCGCGAGGAGATCACTTCGGCGCATCGTCCGGGGCTCCCAGCGCGCAGTGTGGAGGAACGCGACGCCGTCCTCGGTTGCCGTGCTTGCCAGGTCCTCCCGCTCCCAGACCCGTTCCAGAACCTGATCGGCCGCCACCGGCTCGGGAAACCTGACGGCCTGGATCAGGGCGGTGGTGATTTCCCGGCGCGATCCGACCGGGAGAGGGAGGAGCGCGTTTTCCACCGCGAGCGCGTCACTGAGGGAGAGTGTCGGAGCCCGCCACTCCTCTTCCATCTCCCGAAGTTCCGCCGGGCTCATGCGCCCCATCCGAAGGTCCATCCAATAGTCGACCACCGCTCGCCGAAACCGCCAGTGCCCTCCGACCTTGAACCCCGGCAACTCACCGCGACCCAGCAAGCGGAAGATGGTGCGCTCCGAGAGCTGAAGATGCTCCGCCAACTGCTTCAGAGTCAGGACGTCGGACATGGGCTGCCGGTGATGTTGAACCGATGTTCAACATATGAGGCCTGCCAATTCCTGTCAATCGCCGCCAGAGACCTCCGGGTTCGTCTCCCCGCCCCCGATCCCCGCCATGGATTCCGGCGTACCCGGTGGGAGTGCGGTGTCGGCCGGCACCCCAACCCACCACGGTGACCGGGAGCGCGAAAAAACCCCGCCGCAGAATTCGCTACAGGGCTTTATCGGGGGTAATCGGGGCGCCGGGATTTGAACCCGGGACCTCCTGCTCCCGAAGCAGGCGCGCTACCGGACTGCGCTACGCCCCGCGAATCCAAGTGCTAAGTGCTAAGTGCTAAGTGTTGGGTGCTGAGGGATCCCACCTGGCGTGGAGCGACTCAGCACTCAGTACTTAGCACTCTTCTCAATGCGCCCTGAGGGACTCGAACCCCCAGCCTTCTGATCCGTAGTCAGATGCTCTATCCAATTGAGCTAAGGGCGCGACGCAGCAAGGGTAAAGGACTAAGGACTAAGGACTAAGGACTAGGGATTAAGAATTAAGGATTAAGGATTGAGGACTAAGATGTCCTGGCAGCGCATGCATCACTTAGTCCTAAGTCCTTAGTCCTTTGCCCTTCCAGATGGGCGGTACAAGACTCGAACTTGTGACCTCCACGATGTCAACGTGGCGCTCTAACCAACTGAGCTAACCGCCCCAAAGCCGGAAAGGCGGTAGGGCGGAAAGGCGG
>JBGPJS010000497.1:0-3185 GCA_041485505.1 Gemmatimonadota bacterium
CCCCGTTCCCCGCGACCGAGCGCCCCTTGGGAGCGCGAAGCGCGACCCGGGCGCGAGGAAGCCCTTTAGGGTTCCCCGTTCCCCGTTCACGCCTTTCGAAGTCGCCTGATCTCCTCCAAGACTTCGATATCCGCCGCATCCTGCAGCCGGCCGGTGCGTTTAGACGCGATCAGGTGATCGATCGAAAGCGTCGGGATCCGTACCCCTTCCACCTCGAACACCGTCGCCGCTGGATAGGCCTCGCGATAGTGTACGCTCCACGCCACGGTGAGGATATCGACCCGGGGTGAATCGCCGATGATGGTGACGTGTCGCTCGGCGACCTCCTCGGCCAGCCACTCCTTCGCGAAGCCGAATCCACAGCGCGCCAGTGCGGCGAGCACCCGGGCAGCATTCTCGACTGTGGGCTCGATCAGGATGTCGATGTCCCGGGTGGCCCTGGCGCTGCCCCAGAGCTGGAGGGCGCGGGCCCCGGCGAGCACATAATGGGCGCCTTCCTCGTTGAGGAGCGCGCACACCTCGGCCAGTTGGGTCTGAAATGCCCGGGTCATGCCAGCATCCCCTCCCCTTGCTTCCAGGCCAGGTAGTCCTCGAATCGATCGAAGAAGAGCAGCTGCTGAACCCGCCGCGGCCCCCGCAAATGCTGAGTGGTGCGGAAGGTCTCTTCCGCAGCCTTCACCCGTTCCTCGGGAGTGAGCGCCAGGTCGGCCTTGAGCTGGGCCTGTCGGGACTCGCCCAGACCGGGCCGGAATCCGGGATACGGGACCCGGGCCGTCCCATGAACCGCCAGTGGCGGTGCTGCCGCCGGCTCGCCTGCCTCAGTGTACCGCCGGAGCGCCTCCGCCAACACCCAGCTTCGGGAGCGGCCCAGCCGCGCCGCCAGCCGGTCGGCCGCGCGGAGCAGGGCCCTGGGGAGGGTGATGGAGATCCGGGCGAAGGGAGGACGTGAGGGCATACTGGGTAATATCGGGTAATACTTAGCGATTCACAACGGGGAGCGGGAGGGCGCTAAGGCGGTATGTCGGGTGTGTGAGGTTTCACGCACCTGTCTTCTGTCATTGCGAGGGCCCCGGCGCCCCGCGCCCCGCCGCCTTCTGTCATTGCGAGGGCCCCGGCGCCCCGCGCCCCGCCCCCTTCTGTCATTGCGAGGGCCCCGGCGCACCGCGCCGGGCCCGAAGCAATCCCCAACCGGCGGTTTGAGCCGCGGTTGATGCTGGCCCGGGACCTGAGGCGGCGAGTGGCCCAGCATCGCGCCGGCGCGCCTCATACATTCCCGAGCGCCCTTTAGGGTTCCCCGCTACTACCTGCTCTTCGCTTTGGACCCGGCAGCCCGCTTCTTGAGCCGAGTACCGTGGGCGAGCATGTAGGCCCGCAGCACCCCGTTCATGCGGGTCTGATACCGCGGCCCCTGCCGCTTGAACCAGTCGAGGATATCCTGGTCCAGCCGCAGAAAGACCCCTTTCTTGGTGAGCGGCGGCATCACCTGGGCGTGCTTGAACCACTCCTTGGTGAGGAGGGGTGCCGCGTCCGGGTCCGAGGCGATCGCCTTGGCGATGTCCTCGTCGGTGAGCCGCCGGACCCGGTCCCAGTCGGTCCGGTCTTTATGCTTCTTTGGGTCGTACCTCACGATATTCTCTCGCTTCATCCCGATTGGCCCTCCGTGCGGAAATAACCCTCAGTGCCGCTTCGCGCGGGGTAACGACAACCGTAAGAACCAGATCCTCCACCTGGCCGGTGGTGATGATCCGAATTTCACCGTAGTCCTTCCGAGCGTCCCGCCGCTGATGCACCGGTCCGTCGAAGATCCGCACGGCCCCAACGAAGTCGATGCCATGCTTCTTCAGGTTGGACTCGCGCTTCTTCGGGTCCCACTCGACGGTCATCGGCAAGTATATACTTGGTGTATATACAGAGGCAAGGGAACTGAGAAACGGAGTCAGGATTCTGAATTCGGGATTCAGAAATCCGGACCCCGAGCGCCGCTCGCCAGGACTTCTCGGACTGGTTCCCCGCGACCGAGCGCCCCCTTGGGAGCGCGAAGCGCGACCCGGCGACCGAAGGGAGGGGGTTCCAGGTCGGCTTGGTAGTCAGTCCTTTCTGGCCCTCCCTCGCGCCAGGCGGGCGCGGCGGTGCCGCACCCCGATCACTCCGCTCGCAGCGCCTCGGCCGGATCCACCCGGGACGCCCGCGCGGCCGGGATCACTACCGATGCCACCGCCACCAGCAGCAGAAGCAGCGGGATGGTCACGAAGGTGAGCGGGTCGAGCGGCGCCACCCCGTACAGCAAGGTGCGGAGATAGCGCGTCAGCACCACCGCTCCGACCAGCCCTACCAGGATCCCTGCCCCCGCCGGGGCCAGGCCCTGACGCAGCACCAGGCGCCGCACCGACTCGGCGTTGGCGCCAAGTGCCAGCCGGATGCCGATCTCGCGGGTTCGCTGGCTCACCGAGTAGGAGATCACCCCGTAGATCCCGACGGCGGCGAGCACCAGTGCCAGCAGTGCGAAGCCGGTCATCAACGCCATGGTGAAGCGTTGTTCCTGCATGGCGTCCGCCAGCACCTGCTCCATGGTGGTCACCTGGGTGAGCGGCAGATCTGGATCCATGCGTTGAACGATATGGGCCACCGGCGCTTCCAGTGCCCGCGGGTCACCGGTGGTGCGGACCACCAGTGTCATGGCGCGACGGGGACGGCCCGCCGTCGACTTGTCCCACTGGTTGTGCGGCACGAACCAGGCCCGCTTGACCGGATTGAGCAGGCCGTTGTGGTGATAGTCACCGACGACGCCGACTACCGTGCGCCAGGGCGATTGAGGGTTCATGACCCGAATCCGCTGGCCCAGCGGGTCCTCGCCGGGGAAGTACTCTCGCGCCAGGGTTTCGTTGATCGCGATGACCTGCCGGCCATCGGGAGTATCGGTGGCATCAAAGAATCGGCCGCTGACCAGCCGCAGTCGCATCGCCTCGAAGTACCCGGGGGTCACCACCTGCCAGTCGGCGGAGCGGCCGGGCTGGTCCGCCGGCGTCGGCTTGCCCTCGATCATCGTTCCCGCGTCACCCATCTCGGTGGCGAGCGGGAGATTGCGTACCAGGCCGGCCGCCTCGACCCCGGGCAGCCGGCGCACCTCGTCTACCAGGTTCTGAAAGAAGCTCACCACGCTCGGCGCCTCGGCGTAGCGAGCGGTC
>JBGPJS010000498.1:0-3158 GCA_041485505.1 Gemmatimonadota bacterium
AGACATGACGGAATTCCGGATGCCCTCGCTCGGCGCCGACATGGCGGCGGGCCGGCTGGTCGAGTGGCTGAAGCAGCCCGGCGACCGGGTCACCCGCGGCGACATCATCGCTGAAGTGGACACCGACAAGGGCGTCATCTCGATTGAGGCGTTCAGCGGCGGCGTGCTGGAGAAGACCCTGGTGGAGCCGGGCCAGAAAGTCCCGGTGGGCACGGTGATGGCGCTCATCCGCGGGGACGGAGAGGAACCGGCCCCGGCGGGTATTACACCCCCGTCCATCCGGCCCCACCCGCCGCGGGTCTCACCGCTCGCGCGGCGAGTCGCCGAGGAACTGAAGATCGATCCGGCCACCGTCACCGGCACCGGGCCTGACGGGGCGGTGACCCGGCAGGATATCGAGTCGGCTGCCGCGGCCCGGGCGGCCTCCAGTCCGCCCGGCCCGACCGCTGCGACTCAGCCGGTCGGAGAGCCACCGGGGACCCGGATGCGGCAGGCGGTTGCCGCAGCGATGAGCCGGTCCAAGAGAGAGATCCCCCATTACTACCTGAGCACGACGATCGATCTCGGGCCGGCGACCGCCTGGCTGGCGGAGCAGAATCGCTCCCGGCCGGTGGCCAGTCGCCTGCTGGTGGGCACGCTGTTCATCAAGGCGGTGGCTCTGGGGCTCCGCCAGTTTCCGGAACTCAACGCCTGGTGGGAACGCGATCACGCCCCGCCCCGAAGCCAGATCAATGTGGGCGTCGCCATCTCGCTCAGACAGGGCGGCCTCATCACTCCAGCCCTCCTCGACACCGATCGCCTGAGTCTCGACGAATTGATGCAGCGGCTCGATGACCTGGTCACCCGCGCCAAGGCCGGCGCGCTGCGCAGCTCCGAGCTGTCAGAAGGCACCATCACGGTCACCAGTCTGGGAGACCGCGGTGTGGACGCGGTGTACGGCGTGATCTATCCGCCCCAGGTCGCGATCGTGGGCTTCGGCCGGCTCGCGGAGCGCCCCTGGGTGGTGCAAGGCCAGGTGGTTCCCCGCCCCATCGTGACCGTCACGCTCTCGGCGGACCACCGAGTGAGCGACGGCCACCGAGGCGGGCTCTTCCTGGCCGCCATCGAGCAACTGCTCCAGGAACCGGCCCGGCTATGACCCGCGACGAGATCCGACGCGGCGTGCTTCTCGACCTGAACGAGATCGCGCCGGAAGCAGACCTGAGCCGGCTGGATCCGGCGGTACCGCTCCGGGATCAGCTCGATCTCGACTCGGTGGATATGCTGCATTTCGTGGCAGCGATGGATGCGCGCTTCGGTGTGGCGGTGCCGGAGGTGGACTACCCCCGAATGGCGACCCTGGACGGGTGCGTCGAGTACCTGGCGGGCAGAATCCCGGTCTCTCCCATCTGATCGTCCGGCGTTGCAAGTCACCTTCATCCACCCCTCAGAGCAGCTTCACCCCCCGACGGCGAGAGTTCACCCGCAACACCATCGCCGACCGCTTCGTCTGGAGGGATTGCTTGCAAGCCAACTCATCGCTCACCCCGATCATCCGCCGACTCGCCAAGATCCGCCCGGGACCGCACCGGGTCGTCAGCTGCTATCTCCGGCTGGAGGTCGAAGACCGGGCGCGGGGGAAATATCTCATCGCGCTCAAGAACGGGGTCAAGCTGGCCCTGATCGCCACCGAAGGGCTCGCGACGGCCGAGCGCCGTCCGGTCGAGCGGGACCTCAAGCGGATCGTCCGGTCGGTCGGCACACCGGGACGGCTTCCCCATGCACCGGGTGTGGCCCTCTTCGCCTGTGAGGGGCTGGAGCTGTTCGAGATGATCCCGATGCCGCGGGTGCACCACACCCGGGTGGGGGTGGATCGCACGCCGCAGATCCGGGAGCTGGTCACGGTGGAAGAAGAGGTGGGCCGCCTGCTGGTATCACTGTTCGACCGGGGCCGGGCCCGGTTCTTCGAGGTGACCGCATTCGAGGTGAGAGAGCTCAGCGGTCTCCGGGCCGTCAGTACTCGGGGAGGGAAGTTCCACAGCGATCGGCAGGATTCCCCCGGCTGGGGTGAGCGGAGTTTTCACCATCGCATTGAGGAGGAGCGGCACCGCCACTTCGCCGCCATCGGCCGGCACCTGGCGACGCTGGATCGGGAACTCCCGGCGCGGGGGATCGTCCTCGCGGGCCCCGCGGAGGAAACCAGGGCTGCCACCCGGTTCCTCGACCATGCGCTCACGGAACGGCTGATGGGCACCGTACAGCTCAATCCCACCTCGGCGAAGCCGGCCGAGGTGCGGGCCGCGTCTCTCGGGGTCCGCCGGGAATTCGAGCGCACCCACGAGCGGCTACTGGTCCTGGGAATGGAGAGCCGGCTGGGCGAAGGATGGGCGGTAAACGGAGCCCAGCCGACGCTCAGGGCGCTGGCCCGTGGGCAGGTCCGCACCCTGTTCCTCCGCTCCGACGAGACCGGCTCGGGATTCCGTTGCGCCGACACCGGGAGGCTGGCGCTGGCTCGGGGAGAATGCCGCGGTGAAGGTGCCCCAATACCGGTGCCCGATCTGGTGAACGAAACGATCGAGGAGGCGCTGCACCAGAGGGTGAATGTGGTGGTGATTCACGAGCGCGAGGCCCGGGAGTTGATCGACGGGCTGGCGGCGATCCTCCGGTTTCGTTAGACCCGCACTGGATGACGACTTGTTGAGAGGATGAACCATGAACCCGACACCAATCCGCCTCCGCCCCGTCCTGGGCCTGGGCGTCTTCACGCTGCTGGCCGTGCTGTCCCGGCCGGCCGCCGGCCAGGATAGCCGCCCCCCGGCGGTCACCGATTCAGCGATCGCGGCGGGACAGCAGCTCTTCCATGGCAATGGGAATTGCAGCGCCTGCCACGGCGACAAGGGGGTGGGATCGGACGACGGCCCGGCACTCATCTCTGGCCCCTGGACGCTGGGCGACGGGAGCTACGAATGGCTGCTGCACGTCGTTCAGCACGCCGCGCCCGGAGCCCGCTCCCGCGAAGGTGACCCCGTCCCCATGCGGGGACCCGGGACCCTGGATTCGGCCGAGGTGCAGGCGGTAGCCGCATATCTGTGGACGATCAGCCGCGGGAAGCCCGCCGCGGCGCCGCACTAGCTCGGTCTCCCGTCCCCACTCACCTCGAGCGGCGGTACTGGCCGATC
>JBGPJS010000499.1:0-3150 GCA_041485505.1 Gemmatimonadota bacterium
CCTGATCGACCTCATTGGAGTCGCCCCGGTCGCTCAGGAAGGCGAGAGACTTCCCGTCCGGGCTCCACCGCGGGGAGTGCTCGCTCTCCGGGCTGCTGGTGAGGTGAATGGTCTTGCTTCCATCCCAGCTCACCATCCAGATGTCGCTATCGTCCTGATCCTGTTTCAGATCCCGGCTGGTGACCGTGTACGCCACCCAGGCGCCGTCGGGGGAGATTCGGGGATCGCCGACGTCCCTCAGGCGGGAGAGATCGTCGACCGTAAAGGGCCGCTTCTCGGCGGTCTGGGCGGCGGCCCGTGCCGGCGGGAGCAGCAGGAAGCCGCAGATGCCTGTCCCGAGCGCCAGCGAGGGAAACGCAAATCCCCCAACCCCCCAATCCCACAATCCCATAATCCCTCCGCCGTCAGGGCGTCGCGAGCCGGCGCATCAGCCGATAGTTGTATTCAGCCCCATCATAGAAATCCTGCACCCCGATCCGCTCGTCGCGTCCGTGGGCACGGATATCATCGACATCGAGGAATACCCCTGAAATGCCATAGGTGGGGATCCCGGCGTTCCGCAGGTAGCGCCCGTCGGTGGCGCCGGTCATCATGATCGGGACGAGAGGCAAGCCGGGCCAGAGCTCGGCGGTGACCTGCTTCGCCGGCTCGAGGATCTCCGGCGTGAGCGGCGAGGGGGGGCTCGGGAGCGGTTGGGTGATCTGGGTGATGGCGATCTGGCTGTCGGTGAGCGCCCGGCGGAGGGCGGCCAGCACCCCCGGGGCGGAATCGCCCGGCAGCATGCGGCAATTCACCGTGGCCCCCGCCGTCTGCGGCAGCGCATTGATAGCATGACCGCCATCGAGCATGGTGGCGACACAGGTGGTGCGGAGCTGGGCGTTGTAGAATGGATCGGACGAGAGCTGAGCCACCGCCTTGGTCTCGGCACTCCCCGCCGCCACCCGCGAGAGGGCTCGAGCCCGCTCGCCGACGGAAAGGGCAGCCATCGCCCGGAAGTACCCGCGCGTGATTTCGCTCAGCCCAACCGGAAAGTCGTATTGCGCCAGACGGGTGAGCCCCCGGGCCAGTCGGTAGATCGCGTTCTCCTTGACCGGCAGCGAGCTGTGGCCTCCAGGGTTCTTCACCTCGAGCCGGAAGGTGACTGAGACCTTTTCCGCCGCCTGCACCGCCTGCAGGGTCCGCTGGCCGTTGCGGCGCTCCGGCGCTCCGGCATCCAGGTTGACCGCGAAGGGCGCGTCGATCAACTCGCGGTGGGTCTGCAGCAGCCAGGAGACACCATTGTAATCCCCACCCGACTCCTCACCTGCGGTGAGCATGACGATAAGATCGCGGTCAGGAACGAAGCCCTCGCGCTTGAGCCGGATGAAACTGGTGACCAGAATCGCGTCCCCGTCCTTGATGTCACTGGTGCCGCGGCCGTAGAACCATCCCTCCCGTTCGGTCAAGACGAAGGGATCAACGCTCCAGTCCTCGGCCCGAGCCTCGACCACGTCGAGGTGCGCCAGAAACAGAATCGGGGGCCGCCCGCCGCTGCCACGATACCGCACCACCAGGTTGGGGTTCTTCGAATCAGCGGGGCCCAGCACCTGGACGTCTTCAACTGGAAAGCCGGCGTCACGGAGGCGCACCGCCATGGCCTCAGCGGCCGAAGCGGTCGAGCCGTGCTCGTGGGTGGTGTTGATCTCGATCAACTGCTGGAAAATGTCGCGCGTGAGCTGCTGTTCCGCGGTCTGGGCGACTGCCCGTGCCGTCGGGAGCAACAGGAGGCCACAAATAAACGCGGATGAACGCAGATATGAGAAGGTCATTCTCTCAATCCCCCAATCCCCCAATCCCATAATCCCACAATCCCCTCCTGTCGGGTTCTTGCCTGGTTCTCCGATCTCCTGTATAGTGGCCCGCTATGGGCCCTGATCTCACTGGCGAGGAGCCCGCCGACTCCTCAAACATCTGACGTCATACCTTGCATCCATAGGGGGGGAATCATGACTGCAAGAAAGCCCGGCACCCGGAAGAGCACCGCCAAGAGCGGGAAGCAGCTCAAGCTGAACAAAGAGACCCTGAAGGACTTGGCGCCTGCCAAAGGTAAGGCCGTGCGGGGTGGCCGAGCGATCATGACGATTTTGTGCAGCATCGGTTGCCCCACATTTTACAAATGCAAGCCCTGATCCGTCGCTCGTGTTGACCCCTCCCTCCTACGCGGTACGGGGAGGGGTCAGGAAGCCCACATTACCGACCTTCGGTGCCTCTTACCACCACTCCGCCCTTCATCACGAACCCGACGTGCATGAAGCTGTGCAGATCGGCCAGGGCATCCCCCTCCACCGCGATGATGTCAGCGTACTTGCCCGGCGCGATCGAACCCACCCGATCCTCCCACTGCATGAGTTGGGCAGCGTTGATGGTGGCTGACTGGATCGCCTGCATCGGAGTCATGCCGTACTTCACCATGTAGGGAAGCTGCATGGCGTTCATCCCGTGGGGATAAACGCCGCTGTCGGTGCCGTAGGCCATCCGGACGCCGGCAGCCACCGCCTTGCGGAAGGCCACCCGCTGGGTCTCGGTGGTTTCAGTGTTCTTCCGGAGGATCTCCGCCGACCATCCCTCCTTCCGCCCCACGCTGTCGATGTAGTCCCCGTTGTAAATGTCCGCCACCAACCAGGTACCGCGTTCCTTCATGAGCTGGATCCCTTCGTCGTCCATGAGGGAGCCGTGTTCAATGGACCGCACTCCGGCGCGCACCGCGCGCTTGATGCCCTCGGCGCCGTGGGCGTGGGCGGCGACGAAGGTGCCGTACAGCGCCGTCTCCTCGACGGCGGCCCGGATCTCCTCCTCGCTGAACTCGGCCGCCCCCGGATTGCTTCCCGACGTCAGTACCGCGCCGGTCGCGATGACCTTGATGAAATCGGCCCCACCATTCAGCAGCTCGCGGACCCGTTGCCGGACTTCGTCCGCGGAATTGGCGACCCCGCGGCGGAAGCTGGGTGGCAGCACGATATCCGGGGCCGCGCCGGTGAGCTCACCACCGCCGGTGCTCACGGTGACGTACGCGCCAGCCACCTTCATCCGGGGGCCGATCACGGTCCCTTCATTGATGGCGTCACGGAGAGCGGCGTCTACGAATGCGCGGTAGGTCCCCACGTCCCTGAC
>JBGPJS010000500.1:0-3147 GCA_041485505.1 Gemmatimonadota bacterium
CTCGGGGGATGCCGATCCGGTGACGCCGCCGCGGTGGGCGGAGTCGGCGCGGAAATACTTACCCAACAGTGTCTCGCTGGTGTGGCGGGGGGCGGGGCACGTGCCGGTGGGGACGCCGTGCGCGATCCGGATCGCGGCGCAGTTCATCGCGGCGGGGTCGGTGCGGGGGCTGGATACGGGGTGCGTGGCGGAGTGGAAGAGGCCGGGGTTTGTGGTGAGGTAGGGGGGGGCGTGGGTTTGGGTATCGGCGGCCTGTCTCGGCTCGCGGAGCGGGAGGCGCGGTCGCCGGCCGACTGCCCGTCTTCAGACCGCCATGCCTGCTAGCGCGGCCGCATCCAGAGTCCGATGATGGGAATCAAGAGGCTTGCCCAGGCGGCGAAGAGCCAGCGGGAATGCTCACCCAGGCGGCGCTCGAGCCTGGCCTCGAGCTGGGAGAACCGCTCGCCGAGGTGGGCTTCGAGCGTGCCGATGCGCTGTTCCAGCTTTGCCTCGAGCGTGCCGACGCGCTGCTCCAGCTTCGCATCGAATCGCGCGAAGTTGAGCTCGTTCAGCTCCCTCAGGTCGGATCGGTAGGTCGCGTCCACCGCATTGAACCAATCCACGAGCTCATTGGCAACCTGCTCGCCAACCCGCTCGTAAAACAATTGAGACAATCTTGCAGTGACCGGCATCGGCGAGGCCCTGGCAGGGTTTCGCGGACAATGTACAAGCTACCCTCGGCGGGAATGGTATCGAAAGAGCGCGGAAGGGGGTCAGGGACGCGCTAGACTTCAGGCCCCATGCGGACCATCCTCCCGATCCTCCTTCTCCTGACCGCGGCGTGCAGCGCCGAGGCGCAGCGGGGCGTGGGGGGGAGCTGGGGGGGGGGCGGCGGGGAACCGAATTCAGCTGGCGCTGGACAGCGGGGCGGCGGGGTGGCGGGGCTTGCTCCGACTGCCGGGATCCCGGAAGGAATCGATTCCGGTGACGGTGGGGGCGGGTAACGGGGGACTCGGTGGTGCTGCTGCTTCCCGCGTCGCTCAACGGGGCAGCACTGCTGGTGGCGCTCTCGCCCAGCCGGATGCAGCTGGGGGGCCGGATCATCGCGGGGGCGGACAGCAGCGGGCTGTTCGGCTGGCGCGGGCGGGGTCGCTCGAGGCGGCGCGGTTGCTGGCGGAGCTGGACCGTCCGCCCCCGTCGCCCTGGCACCTGTCGTCCGACCCCGACTCGGCCCCGAAGGCGTATTGCGAGAGGGCGCAGCGCGAGCGGGTGGCGGTGTGGGGGAGTTTGGTCGGGAGGCCGTAGGGGACCCAACTCGGATCAAGAACTAGAAGTACTCATAGGTTGTCCTAAGTCTCCCCGAAGGCGATTATCAGTCACCGATGAGTCCCAATTCCACCGACCTCGATGGGCGGCTCCGGTCCGCTGCCCTGGCCACTGTCCGCAAAGTGACCAGCATCAGCGGCGGCGTAATGACTCGAGCACAGATGACCGCGGGGTTCGAGTTTGAGGGTGAGCATATCCCGCTAGCACTCCAGGCAAGAGGGATCTGGAAGCCTGGGCGTCTTGGGCCTTCGGGCGCCGCACTATCGGTCTCGACAGCCACGGTTCGGCCGGGCATTCCACCACGATACAACGACAGCAATGTCTCCGAAGACGGCTGGTTTGAGTACCGGTATCAAGGCACCGATCCAAATGCCGCCGATAACCGGGCCGTCCGAGCGGCGTTCGAACGGGGCCTCCCTCTGATCTACTTTTATGGAGAAGCGCCAGGGATCTATCAGGTCATCTACCCTGCCTATGTGATGGGCGACGACCCTCAATCGCTGACGTTCAGGATCGCGGCCGATTCTACCAGCGTCGGCGACCCCCGGCTCATGGCAGGCGGCGCAGATGCGCCGCTCAAGGCGTACGCGACCGCAACCGTCAAAGTCCGACTCCATCAGCAGCGGTTTCGGCGGATGGTAATAGCAGCCTATGGGAAGAGGTGCGCAGTTTGCCGGCTCCACCACGCCGAGCTCCTCGACGCGGCTCATATCCTTGAAGACAGAGATGAGCGAGGAAAACCCGAGGTTGCTAACGGACTGGCACTCTGTGGGGTTCACCATGGCGCGTACGATGCCAACATCATGGGCATCGCCCCAGATCGTCGGATTCACATCCGTAAGGACATCCTGGAGGAGGTCGACGGACCCATGCTTCGCCATGGACTTCAGGAGATGCATGGATCGTTGATTCGGATCCCGGGACGGAGGGACCTACACCCGAAGGTGGAGTATCTGGACGAACGGTTTGCGCGTTTTTGGGCGGCGTAAGGAGAGGGTGAATGCCGGATCAATCCGATAGCTCGGCGGCAAAGGCGCTCCTCGGCGTGCTTCCATCCGACGGCACGCCGGTGGGGAACGCCAAGGCACGCTACTCCCTTGCCGCTCGGCTCGGCCGCGAAGTCAGCGATGATGAGTATCAGGCCGCTCGTGAAGAGTTGATCGAGCGCGGATGGGCGGTGAAAGGGAAGGGCCGTGGGGGCTCGCTTTCACGAGCCCAGAGCCCTGATGCCCCAACGCCGGAGGACCTGGTGCTCACCCCACAGCACCAGCCCTTGGAATTGTTGAAACCCGCGGCCCGAGAAAGGCGCACCGTTGGATCGCGTGAGGCCAAGAGCTCCGGCGCACCGCAGGTGCTGTCCTACCGGCACGACCAGAAGCGGATCAATAACCCCGAAGTTGGGATGGTCGACCCGGATTCCGACTCCGCCGAGGGAAGGAATCGCTGGGCCTACGACCCGCACATTGATCCAGCCCTCCAGTTCGACTCGGCGCGGGCAGGAGTGGAGCGGCTGATCGATGACGCGCTGGCCAGCGGCGACGAGGCCGTCATGCGCCGGGCACTGGAGCAGCTCAAGCGCCAGGCTGCGCCGTACCTCAACTGGGCCGGCAAGGCGGAACGGACCTCGTTCGAGGTCGATACGGTCTCGCTTCACGTGCATGAGCGGATCGATCCAGCGACGATACTCACAGCCATCCGGAAACGGATGACCAAGAGCGGCGGCGAAAAGGTCATGCAGGAGGAGATGTTCCAAGCTTGGTTTGAACGGCCGCTGCCGTATCGCGAGGCGATCGAGTTCTACAAGCATGATCGGGGCTGGTCCAATCGCTTGATCAGCGGGGA
>JBGPJS010000501.1:0-3139 GCA_041485505.1 Gemmatimonadota bacterium
GAGCTGGCGGACGACATCGTTTTTCTTCTGGAAGGGCGGGTCCGTTTCGCGGGCCCGATCCACCGGCTCCGGGAAATCACCGGCCACTCCAAGCTGGAGCGCGCGGTGGCGAGCCTGATGGCGGGAGGTCCGGCATGAGCAGCGCCGCCAAGGTGCTCAAGTATCAACTCCAGGATGTGGCCCGCAGCCGCTGGATCATGGGATACGCCCTGTTGCTCTTTCTGGTGACCGAGGCGTTGTTCCGTTTCGGCGGCGGCGGGGAGCGGGTGGTGCTGAGCCTCATGAACGTGGTGCTGATCTTCGTCCCGCTGGTGAGCCTGGTCTTCGGCACCCTGTATCTCTACAACGCGCGGGAGTTCACCGAGCTGCTCCTGGCCCAACCGGTGAGCCGCCGGGCGCTCTTCGCCGGACTCTACGGCGGGCTGGCCCTCCCGTTGGTGGCGGGATTCGGAGTCGGCGTCGGGATCCCCTGGCTCCTGAACGGGGCCGGGGGGGAGGATGCCGGCTCGGCCGGCCCGGCCCTCTTCCTCCTCGGCGTGGGTCTCTTGCTCACCCTCGCCTTCACCGCCCTGGCCTTCCTGGTCGCGGTGCGCTTTGAGGATCGGGCCCGGGGCCTGGGGGCCGCCCTGCTCATCTGGCTGCTCTCGACGGTGGTGTACGACGGGCTGGTCCTGCTGGTGGTCGCACTCTTCGGCGACTACCCCCTGGAGACGCCGCTGCTGGTGCTGACGCTCCTCAACCCCTCGGACCTGGGACGGGTACTCCTGCTGCTCAACCTCGATGTGGCGGCGCTGATGGGATATACCGGCGCGGTATTCAGTCGGTTCTTCGGCGGGAGCCTGGGGATCGCGGTCTCCGCCGGCGCGCTGTTGCTCTGGGTGGCGTTGCCGCTGGCGCTGGCGCTGCGGAGGTTTAGGAGGAAGGATTTTTAGGGGCGGTGGGTTGTGGGCTGGGGGCTAGGGGCTAGGGGCTAGGGGCTAGGGGCTATGGGCTGTGGGCTCGTTCCCCGTTCCCTGTTCCCTGTTCCCTGTTTGCCTGTTCCCCGTTCCCCGTTCCCTATTCCCTATTCCCTATTCCCTATTCCCTATTCCCTATTCCCTATTCCCTGTTCCCGGCTAACCATTCCTTGTCCGACTTGCAAGCCAGTCATCCCGAGGGCGCCCTCGCAGAGCGAGGGGCCCGAGGGATCTACTAACCGTTTGGCGAACACTGGTGCACCCGCTGCTTTTCGACCTCACCGCTCGTCCCGACCGGCACTGGCCCGAGCGGCCCGCCTGAACCCCACTGTAGCTCGTGGACCGCGACACCGGTCCCTGCTATTCTTGACCTGGGACTGGCCCGATCCGCCACACCCGGTCCAACGGGGAGTGCGGCCATCGCCTCTCATCAATCCGAGGGCTTTTTCTCATGACCCGCTTTGGTGTTCTCGGTTCCGGCGAAGTCGGCCGGACGCTAGCGAGCGGCCTCAAGGCCCAAGGCTACGAGGTCCGCATCGGCACCCGAACCCCCGCCAAACTGAGTGCCTTTGAGACCTCCTCGGGGATTCCCGTGGCCACCTTTCCGGAAGTGGCCGCTTGGGCGGAGTCAATTATCCTCGCGGTCATCGGCACCGGCGCGCTCGAGGCACTGCAGCTTGCCGGGCGAAGCAACCTCGCGACCAAGCTGGTCATTGATACCACCAATCCGATCAGCGGCGCGCCGCCCCAGGATGGGGTTCTCGGTTTCTTCACCGGGCCTAACGAGTCCCTGATGGAGCGCCTGCAGACGGCCTATCCTGAGGCCCGCTTCGTGAAAGCCTTCAACAGCGTCGGCAGCGACCTCATGGTGTCCCCCCGCCTAGCGGGTGGTCCCCCGACCATGTTCTACTGCGGGAATGATCCCGGCGCCAAGGCCCAGGTCGCCGCCCTTTTGAAGCAACTCGGCTGGGAAGCCGAGGACATGGGCACCGCTATCGCGGCCCGGGCCATCGAGCCCCTCTGTATTCTGTGGTGCATCCCGGGGTTCCGGAGCAACGACTGGACCCACGCGTTCCGTCTGCTTCGGGCCTGAGGCCCAGGATCGCGGAACCGGCATTGCCGGAGAACGCCTCCATGGAAATCCCGCCGGCCGAGTCATTCCTGGGCTACCTTGAGAAGGTGCGGGAGCGATATCCTGCGGCACCTCGGCGCCGTCGAGCGGTACCTGTTCGCGGAGAACGCCCGGCTTCTCCCCAGTCGCTACCCCGGGCACGGCCGCGAGCTAGCGGAGGGTTACGATGAGGTCCTTACCTATCTGCGCCGCTCCCACCTCGAAGCGGTGGAGATCTTCGGGGTCTGTCGCCCTCGGATCTGCGGCGGAAGTGCACCACGCCGGGTGGCGGCGTCTATCTCTCGATGCTCGGAATCGAGGGGGTCCGCCCCTCTATGGGCTCACTTCGGAAGAGGCACGGGCTCGGAGCATCCGGTAGCGGGGAGCGGTTCCACCAGCCCGGACGTCAGACGACAATGTTTGTCCCCCCAACCTAGAGGTGGCCCATGCTCGTGCTCCAGGCGGTGCCCGCTCCAGGCCGCGATGCCTTTCGACTCCTCCGCGCGCGTATTCGCGAAGCCCCCACCTGGGAATGGGGCAACAAGGCCAAGACCCGCCTGAAGCACGTGCAACGGCCCAAGGGTGGTCACATCGCGATCGCCAATGCCAGTGGCGTCCTGGTTGCCCATGTGCACCCGAAGACCGCGAGCGACCTGTTCTATCTGGCCGAGAAGTTCACCGGCCGGCTGGTGGCCTGGTTCGAGCAAGACCTCCTGGCCATCAATATCCAGTTTATCCCCGAGCCACCCAAACCGATGCGCCAGCGCCGTCGCTGAGGCTTCCCTTCATGGCCGCTGCACGGATCCGTGACCTGCTCCCGACTGAGACCGTCCTCCAAGGCGGCGCAGTCGATCTGGGGACTCAGGTCGTCCCGGACGAGGTCAACGGGCGCATTTCCTACCTCGTTCGCGAGCGGCTCAGGTCGGTTGGCATTGCCCAGGACGGCTGGCTCCACCTGTTCCAGGATCCTGTGGATGGACGCTATTGGGAACTGAGTTACCCGGACGGCAAAGGCGATCGGACCGGAGCTCGCCGGCTTAGTGTGGTTGACCGGCAGGCGGCTGTGGTCCGA
>JBGPJS010000502.1:0-3130 GCA_041485505.1 Gemmatimonadota bacterium
CGACATACCGCAAGTAGTACGCTCGAAGGGGGCAGAGTTCTGAAGATAAAGGTGGACCTGCCAACAGCTTGTCAGCCACAACTACGGCAGCCCCGCTTCCGAGGACATTGCGGTTCACCGTAACTCTGAAGCAGCCGTTACAAACATCGAAGCCGCACGCGAGGGTGGGCGGAATGTCTCCGCCCCTTCAGACACAAAAAGGGGCGCGACCCGATTGGGCCGCGCCCTTTGGAACTCCACACGCCGGAATATCAGCGCTGCGATCTTAGAGAATTACACTCCGCTCCTCACGCGTATCCCAGTCCATGGTGCTCCCATGCTATTCAGGCCGGCGCTTCACTGATTAGCCCGCTTCTCGCGCCGGGCCAGCTCCAGATCGCTCTCCACCATCAGCGCGATCAGCTCCTTGAACGACGTCTTCGGCTGCCAGCCCAGGAGCCGGCGCGCTTTCGACGCGTCGCCCGCCAGGTGGTCCACTTCCGCCGGGCGCAGGTAGCGCGGGTCCAGCTTGACGAAGTCCCGGTAGTCGAGCTCCAGCTTGCCGAACGCCTCCTCGCACAGCTCGCGCACCGAGTGGCTCTCGCCGGTCGCGACCACGAAGTCGCTGGGCGTGTCGTGCTGTACCGCGAGCCACATCGCCTCGACGTAGTCTTTGGCGTAGCCCCAGTCGCGGCGCGCGTCGAGGTTGCCGAGGAACAATTCTTGTTGGAGCCCCAGCTTGATGCGGCCGGCGGCGCGGGTCACCTTGCGGGTCACGAACTCCATGCCTCGCCGGGGTGACTCATGGTTGAAGAGGATCCCACTGACGGCGTACAGTCCGTAGGACTCACGGTAATTGACCGTGATCCAGTGTCCGTACACCTTGGCGACGCCGTAGGGCGAGCGGGGATAGAACGGGGTGGTTTCTCCCTGGGGCGTCTCGACCACTTTGCCGAACATTTCGGAGGAGCTGGCCTGATAGAAGCGGGCGCCGGGATGCGCCAGCCGGACCGCTTCCAGGATTCGGGTGACCCCAAGGGCGGTGAACTCCCCGGTGAGGACCGGCTGGCTCCAGGACGTCGGTACGTAGGACTGGGCGGCGAGGTTGTAGACTTCATCCGGCCGGGACTCCTGAATCACGGCTGTGAGCGAGTGCTGGTCGAGCAGATCGGCGGCCACGATCTGGATGCGGTCGAGCAGGTGGTCAATCCGCTCGTAGCTGTGGTGGCTGGTGCGGCGGACCATGCCGACCACCTCGTAGCCCTTCGCGAGCAACAGTTCCGCGAGGTAAGAGCCATCCTGTCCGGTGACTCCGGTGATCAGCGCCTTAGGCACGTGTCACACCCGCGAGCAGTTGTGCCCGCTGGATCGGCGGGTTAGATTGCTGGGCTTCAAACCCCCGGATCGACACATTTTCCCTCGAAGGACGCATCATATGGCGCGGGTCTGCACCCTCTGCGGCAAGGGACCAACTACGGGCAACAATGTCAGCCACGCGAACAACCGAACCAAGCGGCGCTGGTATCCTAACCTCCAGACCGTGCGGGTGCTGGTACAGGGCGCTCCGCGCCGGGTCCGGGTCTGCACTCAGTGTATCAAGAGTAACCGGGTGAGGAAGGCCAGCTGAGGTTGGTTCTGGATTGACCGGTGGGCCTGCGTTCATCCAGGCCCATTCCAAAAAAAGGGGACCCTCGGGTCCCCTTTGCGTTTCCACCTTCACCCGCCCCGCAGGGCCTCGATGAATCAAGGCCCTACTCCGGCAGCAGCTCGATGCGGGCCACGTCGGCGCCATCGCCGGGGCGGTGCCCCAACTTGAGAATTCTGGTGTACCCGCCGGGCCGGGAGGCGAAGCGGGGACCGATCTCCTGGAACAACCGCGTGAGCACTTCGCGCTCCCGGATCCGCCGACCCGCCAGCCGCCGGGCGTGCATGTCTCCCCGGCGCGCCAGGGTGATGAGCTTCTCGGCATAGGGCCGGAGCTCCTTGGCCTTGGCCGTGGTGGTCACCACGCGGCCATGCCGGAACAGACTGGCGGCCATGTTGCTCAGCATGGCCTTCTTATGGGTCGAGGTGCGGGAGAGCTGCCGTCCCTTGGCTTGGTGCCGCATCAGGTCTCCTCACCGGCGTCCACGCCGGCCTGCACGGAGGGGGGGGTGCCGGCACGCACCACTCGGATCTCACCCTCCGCTTCCTCGAACAGCATCCCGAAGTTGAGCTCCTGCTGCCGCAGCAGATCGGCGATCTCGCGGAGGGCCTTCTCCCCGACGTTCTTGACCTTGAGGAGCTCGTCCTCGGAGTAGGCCACCAGGTCCATCAAGGTCCTGATGTTGGAATTCTTGAGGGAATTCAGCGACCGGACCGAAAGTCCGAAATCGTCGATGCTGCGAGCGAGCCGCTCCCGGAGTCTGGTGCCGGTGCCGCCATGGGCGGCGGCGTGATCGGGCCGGGCGGCGGGAACCTTGCCGAATTCAACAAAATAGCGGAAGTGTTCCTGGGCAAGGGCGGCAGCGTAGGCGATTGCGTCCTCGGGTGTGAGGGTGCCGTTGGTCTCGACCGCCACCGTCAACCGGTCGTAGTCGGTTCGCTGACCCACGCGAGTCTCGGCCACGGAGAAGTTGGCCCGCCGGACCGGGTTGTATATCGCGTCGATGCGCACCAGATCCACGGGGAGGGAGCGGTCGGCCGGATGCAATTCCGACTCGACGTAGCCGCGTCCCTTGTTGACGTACAATTCGCCGTTGATCTCGCGGTCGTCCTGCATGGTGAAGAGCAGGTGATCGGGGTTGACGACCCGCACCGAACCGTGCGGCAGGATGTCGCGGGCGTATACCGGGCCCGCGCCTTTGCGCTCGATCTTGAGGACCGCCTCATCCACCTCTTCGGCCAGCACCAGCGTCAGGGCCTTGAGACGCTGGATGATCTGGTGCACGTCCTCGTGGACACCCTGGATGGTCTGATGTTCGTGTACCACCCCATCAAGCCGGAAGCCCCAGACCGCGCTGCCCCGCAGCGAGGAGAGGAGGAGACGGCGCAGGGAGTTGCCAAGGGTGTAGCCGAAGCCCCGCTCGAGGGGCTGCAGCCGGAACTCCGCAATGTTCGGGTTGTCCTCGCGCTTCGTCGACTCGACGAGCTGCGGGCGGACGAGCCCGCG
>JBGPJS010000503.1:0-3120 GCA_041485505.1 Gemmatimonadota bacterium
GCTGGTCGCCGCCCTGGCCCTGGATAGTGCCTACGCCGCCGAGCTCAAGCGGCAGACCAACTCCGACATCGCATTCTTCGCCAGCGATTCGACCGGCAAACCCCACGTGGTCCTCTCCACGTTGCCTCCCGACGAGATCGCCGGTGCCCTGGCCGACCTCCAGCTCGACAGCAGCTTTGCGGCGGCGGGGAGTTCGGGGCGGGTGCGGGCCCGCGCGGAAGGGGAGACCTGGCTGGGGGTGGCCGGTCCGCTGCTCTCGGCCGACGGCAAACACGCCCTCGGCGGCTATGCCGGCTTCCGGCCGCGAAGTGTGGAACTGGCGGCGTACACTACCCTGCAACGCACTGTCATCGTGGTCTTCGGCGCCGGACTGGTGCTGGCCCTGCTCTCTTCGCTCCTGGTGGCGCGGCAAATTACCGCGCCGGTCAAGCAGCTGGTCGAAGCCACGCGGCAGATCTCCGAGGGACAGTACAGCGGATCAGTGAGCATTTCGTCCAGGGACGAGATCGGTGAACTCGCCGCCGCGTTCGACCGAATGCGGCACGATCTCAAGGAAAAACAGGAGCTGGTCGAGTACCTCAGCGTAGCGAGCGGACAGACCGTGGCCTCGGTGACCGGACCCAACGATGCGACCCGGGTCCTGGCCCCGGCTTCGCTGCCGACCGGGGTGCTCGTTACCGGCGTCCTCTTCGCTGGCCGCTACGAGATCAAGGACGTCCTCGGCTCCGGTGGGATGGGCGTGGTGTATCGCGCCATGGACCGCCAGCTGGGTGAAGTGGTGGCGATCAAGACCCTCAAGCCGGAGCTGGTACGGCAGGACAGTACCAGTCTGGAGCGGTTCAAGCAGGAGATCCGGCTGGCGCGCCGCATCACCCACCGCAACGTCCTGCGGACCCACGACCTGGGCGAGGTGGACGGGTTGTACTACATCACCATGGAGCTGGCCGAAGGGAAGAGTCTCTCGGACCTGATCCAGAAGCGGGGCCGGTTGCCGGTCGGAGTCACGCTCACCATCGGGAAGCAGCTTTGCCGCGCGCTCGAGGTAGCGCACGAGGAAGGGGTGATTCACCGCGACATCAAGCCGGGGAACATGGTGGTGGACCCGGCCGGATTCCTCAAGGTGATGGATTTCGGAATCGCGCGGTTGGTCGAGGGGCGCCGATCGGAGGAACGGGGATTGACGGCGCAGGGGGTGGTGATCGGCACCCCGGACTACATGTCGCCGGAGCAGCTCACCGGCGAGGAACTGGATGGGCGGGCGGACCTCTATGCGGCCGGCGCTGTGCTGTTCGAGTGCGTGACGGGGCGGCCGGTCTTCCTGGCGCCGACCATCACCGCGCTCATCGCCGCTCAGCTGACCGACCCGGCCCCGGATCCCCGGACCCTCAACGCCGAAGTGCCGGAATCACTCTCGCGGGTCATTCTCAAAGCGCTGGAGAAAGATCGGCAGAAGCGCTGGCGGACGGCGGAGGAGATGTATCAGGCGTTGGAGCGAGTGGCGTAAGGCCACGCCAGCTTCAGTTTCCGGCGGCTAAAGCCGCCACTCGGCATCGGGGCCCTGAAGGGCCCCGTCTTTCTATGCCTACCTGAGCAGTTCCTCAGCGGAAAGCCCGTCTCGCCATCCCGGAATGGCCTCGGAGGGATGATGCGTGGGCTGGTCGCGAATGTACTGGCGAGTCGGGGTCACCGCACGCGGGCTTACCGTCTGGATGTGGTACCCGTCGTCCCAGCGGAATGGGACCCCGTGGGTTGCGTGCTTCTCACGGTTGATCAACATCCCGCTGCCGCCCTTGAGACGCTGCATCAACTTAGGTAGGACGGTTGTTGGATGGGCAGTCAGAAGCAAGTGAACGTGGGTCTGGACCACTCCGAATTCCAGAATTCGAGCGCGTTCCTCGATCGCGATTCTGGAGAGGAATCGGCAGAGAAAATCAGCCACGCCAGCGTCAATGAGCGGCGCGCGATCGCGAGTCGTCCACACGATATGGTAGTAGAGTCGGTGGTGCATGCTGCAGCCTAGCGCACCCGAGCTCGAAGTGTGTCATCATTATTACGCAAACGGGGCCCTTGAGGGCCCCGATGCCGAGTGGCGGCTTCAGCCGCCGAATGAAGGAGACGCTCTCATCCGAGCCCTGAAGGGGCCACTCGGCTGCGGGTCGCTGAAGCGACCTGGACTTCCTGACTGTACGACGAGCGGGGCCCTTGAGGGCCCCGATGCCGAGTGGCGGCTTCAGCCGCCGAATGAAGGAGACGCTCTCATCCGAGCCCTGAAGGGGCCACTCGGCGGCGGGTCGCTGAAGCGAGCTGGACTTCCTGACTGTACGACGAACGGGGCCCTTGAGGGCCCCGATGCCGAGCGGCGGCTTCAGCCGCCGGAACAACGGCGGCAACTCACGGCAACCAGTTCACTACCGCGACCGCATCGGTCTTGGTGAATGATGGTCCATTGCCGGGATCGTGACTCACATCGATGGTCAGAATATCCGGGCTCGGGCCGTCGGTGTCAGTGGCGTCGATGTAGAAGCCGGTGTTTCCGGCCGCCAGGGGGAAGAAGTTGACACTGCTGAGGGACACGTTGAAGCTCGGCTGCCCAGGGTACCGGATGGTGATCTGGGTGGCGGTGGTCGCCATATTGGTGAAGGTGAGCCCGAACAGGTTCAGAGAGCCGGCGGTGGGCTGATCGATAATGATCGGCATGTTGTCCACGTTTAACCCGCCCGAGAAGAATACCGCCGCCATAAACGAGTGGCCGTTGCCCGCCATGTTGGCGAGACCGTCGGGCGAGTTGTAGGTGCCGAGGACTACCACATCGCTTGCCAGCGTCAGCGTCCCGCCGATGCCACCCCAAAACAGATCCTGGAAATGCGAGACCGCCGGGTCGGCGAAGGTGACGCCCACGTTGAGGGCATTGAGGCTGGTGGATTGGGTGCCTGAGGCGACGAAGCTGGGGCCGTTACTCTGGCTGAAGTTCCCCTGGATCGAGAGGAACCCACCGGTGAGCAGGCCAGTCTCGTCGCCGCCGGCGAAGGAGGCGTTTCCAGACACAATTGCCTGATCCGCGAACTGCGCCATCGTGATCACACCGAAGCCCACCGTCTTCAGGTCACCGCCGACGTTCAA
>JBGPJS010000504.1:0-3097 GCA_041485505.1 Gemmatimonadota bacterium
CCGCATAACCCCGTGTCCACGAAATCGGGGCAAGACCACAATGACAGAAGGGGAGGCCAGTTCCCTGTTCCGAGTTCCGAGTTCCGAGTTCCGACTCCGTGTTCCCCTTTCCCTCTTCCCTGTTCCCCGTTCCCCGCGACCGAGCGCCCCTTGGGAGCGCGAAGCGCGACTTGGGCGCGAGGAAGCCCTTTAGGGTTCCCCGTTCCCCGTTCCCCGTTCCCCGTTCTCCCGTTCCATGTTCCCCGTTCTCCCGTTCCCCGCGACCGAGCGCCCGTGCCTAATCCACCACCAGTCGCCGGCCCAACCCCGCATAGAGGTAGTCGCTGCCGTACTCCCGCTGGAGCGCGGCGAAGGCGGGTTCGCCGGTGCAATGGCCCGGGGCCACCTGGGTCACTCGCCATTGGTTGTGGAGCCGCTGGACCAGGGGGATGAGGACGGAGTCCGGGGCCGCCACCAGGTGGAGCCCGCCGAAGAGGGCCCGGACCGGGGTCTCGGAAGTCCCGACCTCGGCGAGAATCCGCTCGATCCCCGGGTGGGAGCACCCGACGATCAGGATGTCCCCGGCCGGCGTCGACAGGACCAGCGACAACTCCCTGAGCTCACGGGTCCCCGGGGTGTCGGAAACCAGGCTCACCAGCCGGATCCCCGGGGCGATGGTGATGGAAGAATCGACCAGAACCAGGTGAGCCGCCGGCCAGAGGGTGCCGGATCGGATCTGCTCCGGCACCACCCCGGCGAAGTACCGCATACTGTCGGGCAGGGTCGGGAGAGCCCGATAGAAGGTGCCGGGCACGGTGGCGCCGAAGATGCCGAAGCCCTCCCGCGGCGCGTAGATCGGGACCCCCGGGTTCTCCCGGACGACGACGCTCAGCCCGGCGGTGTGGTCACTGTGGCGGTGGGAGATCACCACGAGATCCAGGTGCTTGAGATCGACATGGAGGCGGCGGACGTTCTGGGCGAAAATGTCGGCGTTGTTGCCGGTGTCGAAGAGAATGCGCTTGCCCTGGTACTCGATCAACGCGGCGAAGCCCCAATCGCGCACCAGGCCGGGGGCGCCGCCAAAGGCGTCGTAGAGGATGGTGACGGTGGTGGGGGCCGGCCCGTGGTGGGGCGGGCGGGCCAGGCCGAGTGTGGCGGAGAGCAGCAGGGCGGCGAGCATGGTAGCTCCGGGGGAGGGCCGGGGTGCCAACTGAGTCATATGATGGTATCGGCCGGTCTCGGTCGCCGCTAGGCGGTTAGCCGTAACTGGTGAGCGGTAAGCGGGGGTTCCCTGAAGGTAGGACCATCCGTTTCCAGTGACACCGGAGGGCCGTATGCGTTCGGAGCATCCTGCAAGACAGTAAGCAGCAACCGAAGGAAGCCCCTTTAGGGGGGGAGCGCCTGGCGCTGGTAGGACCTCCGCGGCAGCGGATCTGCTGCAGGATGCGAAGTCGCCTTCGAAGCCGGGCGGATCATGCTCCGCCGACTTCGGGAGCTGGCCACTGCCCGGGCCCACCTGGCCTTCGAGAGCACGTTGTCTGGGCTCAGCGGCCTCCGCTTCTTGCGGAAGCTGGCAGAAACCGGATTTGAAACCCATATTTTCTACCTCTGGCTGCCATCGGCCGACATGGTCGTCGCACGGGTTCGGCGACGAGTTGACTCTGGGGGGCATGACGTCCCGGAAACGGTCATCCGACGACGCTTCCACAAGAGCATGATGAACTTTGACCGGGTCTACCGGCCTGTCGTCACAACCTGGCGCCTTTACGATGGGAGTGCGTTGGTGGGCCGGCCCCTGATCGCGAATGGACAGGGAATGGGAGCCCCGGTTGTGTTGGATCAAGTACGTTGGGATGCGTTTCGCCGAGCATTGGAGGCGTTACCATGATCGACAGAGCGGCCAGAGACATCGGAGCCATCATCCGCGAGGGCAGCGCCATTGACCACGCCATCGAGACGGCGCGCCACCGGGTGGTGCGCCGTCATCGGCAACTCGGGGTCCCGCTGGTGGTTTGGCGTGATGGCCAGGTGGTGGAGATCTCGGCCGAGAGCATTCGCTTGCCCGAAGACGCTCCGACCCAGTCCACCGTTCCGCCGCCGAAGCCGAAATGACGACCGCCCCGCACCAGGCGCGCCCGCCCCTCCGATCGCTCCCCAACTCGCCTTGTCGCAAGTCCCGGTCAACCGACCCCTGAGCGAGGCCGAACTCGGCGCCCTCGACCGCTTTCTGTCCCGGGCTGGCGGAGCGATTGTCTCAGTCGAGATGCTCGACGGTTTCTTCGCGGCCTTGGTCGTGGGCCCGGAGCTGGTCCTCCCTAGTCGCTACCTCCCCCACCTCATCGGCGACCCGGAAGACCCTGACCGACCAGGCTTTGCCTCGATGGCGGAGGCCCAGACCATACTTTCCCAGCTCACCCGCCATTGGAATGCTCTTGCCGGCACCTTGGCCCGGGACGAGTACTGGACGCTGGTGGTCGCGGACGATGACGAGGCCCTCCCCGGCTACCACTGGGCCAATGGCTTCCTTCTTGGCGTGGACCTCACCCGGGCGGCATGGCAGCCGTACATCCGGGACGACCAGCGGGCCGGTCCCTTGATCCCGATCTTCATGTTGGCCTACGAGAATCACCCGGATGCCGAGCTGCGGTCGCCACCCATCACGCCGAAGAAACGGGACGAGCTGCTTCTCTTGGTGGTTGCCGGGCTCGGCCGGATGTATCAGGACTTCCGCGAGGTGCCGCGGCCCCGACGCGGCTCCAAGAAACCGGTCCCCGTTGGTCGCCGGAAAGGGCTCCGCCGGTAACCGCCGCTGGACCGGGTACCCAAGCGCACCTGAGACCTCGTTAGGACGGCCTCGCAATGACAGAAAGCAGTAAGTAGTGAGTAGTGAGCAGTGAGCAGTGAGCAGGGGTTCCTAATAGGAAATGCCCTGCTCACTGCGCCCTTCCCTTCTGTCATTGCGAGGGCCCCGGCGCGTGCGCCGGGCCCGAAGCTTAGGATGAGAAGGCGCTGCCTCCGGCGACGAGGTATGCTGGAAGGCATCCTCAGGAACTGTGAACGGGCTCGAAGCCCACGACACGGAGACAGCGCCTATGGGGAAATCTATTCGTTCCGCTCC
>JBGPJS010000505.1:0-3091 GCA_041485505.1 Gemmatimonadota bacterium
CCAATCCCCCAATCCCCCAATCCCCCAATCCCACAATCCCACAATCCCATAATCCCACAATCCCACAATCCTACAATCCTACAATCCCATAATCCCACAATCCCACTCCGCATAATTTCGCCCCCCCTCGGGTGAAAATGGCGCCACGCCGGGACTCCCAGCCCCTTACCTTGGCGCCATGTCGATTCCTCTCTCTTCCCTCCCGGGAACCGATCGCCCCCGCGAACGGCTCTGGGCCCTGGGGGCCTCGGCGCTGACCTCGGTCGAATTGGTCGCGATCCTGCTGGGAACCGGGGACGCCACCCGGAGCGCGTCGGAAGTGGCCGCCCACCTCCTCGATCCCAGTGCGGGGTCGCTCCGCGGCTTGGCCGCCCGTCCGGCTGCGGAGCTGCTGCGCGCCCGTGCGGTGGGCCCGACCAAGGCCGCCCGGCTGCTAGCGGCCTTCGAGATCGGCGCCCGGCTGGGTCAGGAGGTTCGTCCGGTGCTCCCCCGCATCCGGGAACCCGAAGATGTGGTCCGACTGGTGGGACCTCGACTTCGGGACCTGCCGGTGGAGGAGTTTCGCCTGCTGGCGCTGGACAGCCAGAGCCAGGTGCTGCGGGACGTGCTGGTCACCCGGGGGCTGCTCAACAGCTCGCTGGTCCATCCGAGGGAAGTCTTCCGGGCGGCCATCGCGGAGGCGGCGGCCGGGATTATCGTGGTCCATAACCATCCGAGCGGCGATCCTACTCCCTCACCCGAAGACCGAGCGGTGACCCGTCAGCTGGTCGAGGCCGGCCGGCTGCTGGACTTACCGGTTTACGATCACGTGATCATCGCCGGGGATCGGTTTCTCAGTTTTGCCTCGGCCGGACTGCTGTAGCCGGCCCATCCTCCTTCCTGCGTCCAGTTGACGCCCCGTTCCGCTGCCCCCATCCTAGAGGATGACTATTTCCCCCAGTCGGCGGGCGGTATGACGGTGTTACCCGCCGAACTGGCTGAGGCCTCCCCCGACTTCCGGGCGGTCCTGGAGCGTCACCGCGACCGGCTCGATCTCGATCTCATCGAGCGGGCCCTGCGCTTCAGCGCGTCCGCCCACCGGGGGCAGAAGCGCGCGTCGGGGGAAGATTTCATCAATCACAGCATTGCGGTGGCCGCCACGCTGGTGGAGCAGCTGCTCGACTCTACCTCCATTGCGGCGGCCCTCCTCCATGACGTCGTCGAGGACTCCGACGTGCGACCGGAGGACATCGCGAAGGAGTTCGGCCCGGAAGTCGCCGGGATCGTCGAGGGTTTGACCAAGATATCCACCCTGACCTTCCGCTCCACGGCGGAGGAGCAGGTCGAGAACTACCGCAAGCTCCTGATGTCGGTGGCCAAGGACGCCCGGGTCATCATCATCAAGCTGGCCGACCGGCTCCACAACATGCGGACCCTGGAGCATCTGGCCCCGGAGAAGCGGGCCCGCATCGCCACCGAGACCCGGGAGATCTACGCCCCTCTGGCGCACCGCTTCGGCATGGCGGGCGTCAAGGCTGAGCTGGAAGACCTGGCATTCAAATTCCTGGAGCCGGAAGAGTACCAATCGCTGGTGCAGCAGGTCGCGGGCAAGAAGGCAGCGCGGGAACAGATGATCCTTCGACTCAAGACCCCGCTGGAGTACGAACTCAAACGCGCCGGCATCGAATCGTTCGAGATCACGGGACGGCCCAAGCACCTCTGGTCCATTTACCAGAAGATGAAGAAGCGGAACAAGCCGTTCGACGAGATCTACGACCTGATGGCCATCCGGGTGATCGTTCCCTCGGTACCCGAGTGCTACCACGTCCTCGGCATCATTCACCACACCTGGACGCCCATCCAGGAACGGATCAAAGACTACATCGCGAGCCCCAAGTCCAACGCGTACCAGTCGCTTCACACCACCATCTTCGGTCCGGGGGGCCAACTCTTCGAGGTGCAGATCCGCACCCAGGAAATGCACCGGACGGCCGAGTACGGCATCGCGGCGCACTGGGTCTACAAGCATGACGGCAAGGGAGACGAACTGGACCAGCATCTTGGGTGGTTCCGCCAGTTGTTGGAGCTGCAGCAGGACACCCACACCCCGGAGGAATTCCTTGAGTTCCTGAAGGTCGATCTCTATCAGGACGAGATCTTCGTCTTCACCCCGCAGGGGGACGTGAAACGGCTCCCCAAGGGAGCCACGCCCATCGACTTTGCCTTCCTGGTGCACACCGAGGTCGGGGTGCGCTGCCAGGGAGCCAAGATCAATGGGCGGATCGCCCCGCTCCACCGGGAGCTCAAGAACGGCGACACGATCGAGATCCTGACCGGCGCCAACGCCCGGCCCAGCCGGGACTGGCTGAGTCACGTGCACACGGCGCGAGCCCGGCACAAAATCAAGCAGTGGATTCGCCACGAGGAAGAGCAGGTCAGCCTCAACCTCGGGCGGGAGATCCTGTCGCGGGAGACCAAGCGACGCCGGCTCGATGCTCCGGATAGCGAGCGGCTCAAGAAGGCGGGCGAGGCTCTCGGAGTGGCCGATGGCCGAGGACTCGAGATCGGCCTCGGCCGGGGCGACCTCCCACTGGGGCAGGTCATGAAGGCCCTGTATCCAGATCTGCCGGTCGAGGCACTCCAGGAGTCAAAGCCGAATGTCATCGGTCGGGTCATCGACCGAATCCGGCTCGGTCGGGGCATCAAGATCCAGGGTGTGGATGGCCTGATGGTGCGGTACGCCCAATGCTGCCAGCCGGTTCCCGGCGATTCGGTCGTGGGCTACGTGACCCAGGGACGCGGGATTTCGATTCACCGGGCGGACTGCCCCAACCTGCTCACCCTCTCGCAGGACGATCGCCGGGTGGAGATCGACTGGCAGGAGGTGGAGGGGGAGGCGTTCATGGTCCGCCTGGCGGTCAGCGGGGAGGATCGGCGGGGACTGTATGCTGATCTCATGGAGTCAATCAGCCAGACCGGGACCAACATCAAGGCGGCCGATCTCAAGACCAAGGACGCCACCGTCTTCGGGACGGTGTTCGTCGAAGTGGACAACCTGCCCCATCTGGCCAAGGTGTTGAAGGCCATGCGGCGGGTGAAAGGCGTCACCGAG
>JBGPJS010000506.1:0-3090 GCA_041485505.1 Gemmatimonadota bacterium
GGTTCGCCACAAGGGCAAGCTGAAGGGCTTCGTCTGGGTCTGGATGGAGCGGGTCGCGCCCAAGAAGCCCCGGGTGCCGCAGCCGAACGTCATCGCGGTCATGGTCGCGAGCCTCGACGACAAGGACTTCCTGCTCGCGCTGGACCCGGCCAAGTTTTTCACCGAGCCGCACTACAACGGGTTCCGCGCCGTCCTGGTTCGGCTGCCCGCCGTGACCGCCCGAGAACTCAAGCCGATCATCACGGAGGCGTGGCGCTGTCAGGCTCCGAAGGACCTGGACCCGAAGGAGAAGACGCCGCGTCGGCGAGTGGCCCCGCCGAAACGGCGCTCGTGAAGTGGAGCGGGTGTCGTGCTACCCCAGACGCGCTTCGACCGGTCAACCGCGCCGGCGCACCAGCGTTGATGGCTATTATGTTGTGAGCGGATTGCCGCTCCAGCGCAAACCGACCGGTAGACGCGACAGGAACTTGCCATGAGCTTCAAGCCCGCGACTTGGTACCCGATCGCCGTCGTGCTGAGCGCCCTCAACGGGGTCGCCGTCTGGGCGTTCGCCGCCGAGCCGGTGCATGCCGCGACTCACGCGGCGCTCGCCGTGGCGTTCGGGTTATGGGCCCAGCGCCTGCGACAGCGGCCCGACCGGGGGGGGAGCGAGTTCCAGGATGGGCTCGAAGCGCTCGAACTCGAGGTGAACACGCTGCGACAGGAGCTGAGCGAGATGCAGGAGCGCCTGGACTTCGCCGAACGGGTGCTGGCGCAGGCACCGGAACCGCGCCGAGTGGACCCGGAGCGCTAGGGAAGCTCTGCACAGGAGGGCCCGCAATTGGGTTCTGTCATTGCGAGGCCCCGAAGGGGTCGAAGCAATCTTTGCCGGTCCTAGCTCCTCCCCCAGGTCTCGCCAGGTCGGATTGCTGGCCAGAATCAGGGCGAGCTTCTTACGGTGAGGCCCGGCCTTGAGCTGCTTCTCTCGAAGTATTGCGCTCCCCGGGCTCTCCTGGACCTCGGACCAGACCCGGGGTCGTACCCGATACCGACGGCGGAATGCACCTCCGACGCCCGCGCGATGCGGTGCGACGCGCCGCTTCCAGTCGCTAGTGACTCCGGTAGAGAGCACCCTAGGTGTTGCGTGGAGAAGGGCAGTTGGCCTCGACGTGGAGCTCCGCAACTGCCTACCACGGATGACAGCCGGATAACGCGGACGACGCGGATCATTCGGTTCACAGGAGGCCTCCGATCCCGACGATCGGACTTGGAGGTGGTTCAGTGTTTCCTGTCATTGCGAGGGCCCGGGAAACAGGCGGTAGAGACGGGAGAGGCGGAAGCGGCGGTAGTTGACGACTGGGCGAGGGTACGAGACCGCCTCGACCGCCTCGTCCGTCCCGCGCGTAGCGCCCGGCCCGTGGCAATCTCAATCTCGGCCCCGATCGGACCGGCATTGTGGCCACGCTCTTCGATACTGGGTGAGTAGGTTCCTCGCTGCGCTCGGAATGAGGTGCTTGGACGGTACCGTCGTACCGCCCCTACCGCCGCCCCGCCGTACCGCCGTACCGCCGTCCCCCCCGCTGGCGTAGCTTTACTCAGCCCGACAACCGCTACGCCTCCCGCTACCTAACTCATGACCAAACGCCGCAGCGACACTAAGGGAAGAGCTGGGACCGCGGCCCCGTCGACCATTGTCGAGGTCCCCCGGCCGGCGCTCCCCGCACTCCACAGCAACGAGACCGGTCGGAGCTATCAGCTCGACAGCCTGATCGGCAAGGGGGGCTTTGGGGAGATCTACCTCGCCACTCCAACCCCGCGGGGCGTGCTCCCGTCTCGGGTGTGCGTCAAAGTCAGCTACGCCCTCACCGGGTGGCTCCGGGAGGCCTATTTCGCCCAGCTCCTGGAGCGACAGGGGCGGGCCCTTCGGGTGTTCGACCGTTTCGTCGAGCCCGAGGCGACGCGGATGCGCTACTGCCTGGTCATGGAGTACGCCGAGCATGGCGACCTGGGTGCCTGGCTGGACGCCAAGGGGGGGCAGACCGAGCGATTTGTCCGGCAGGAGATCGCCGCGATTCTGGTGACGCTGGACGTCCTGCATCGGGGTCAGGCTCTGCACCGCGATCTCACCCCGTTCAACGTGTTCGTCTGCGAGAACCAGTGTCTGAAGCTGGGCGATTTCGGGATCGCGACCCATCAGGTGAGCCGCCGCGGTGTCACGGCCGATGCGTTCAACCCCTTGGCCGCGCCGACCGAGATCGCCTGGGGGAAGGTCCGCAAATGGCAGCAGCGCGACGACATCTATCAGGTGGGTCAGCTGATCGCGATGCTGCTCCGGGGCGACATCCGCAGTCCCATGCGCAGTCAGGACGTGCGGCGACTTCCCTGCAGCGATCACCTGAAGGAAGTGATCCATCGCTGTCTCGGCGCGCGGGCCAAGCGATACACGGCCGCGGGCGAGCTGATCGCGGCCCTCAGGCATCGCCCCAAGGAGCTCACGACGGGCCGGGTCCGGAGTCTTCGCGGTCGTCGCCTTTCCTTCACCGGGTTCCTGGGGCGACCCCGACGCGAGGCGATCGCCGCGGCCACGCGGTCGGGCGCTCTGGTGCAGGCGAGTCCAGGACCGTCGACCGACGTCCTGGTTCGGGGCCGGCCCAACGCGCAACAGGTGGCCGGGAAGGACGGCGGGACCAAGCTGATGGAGATCCGGCGACTGGCGGCCAAGGGCCACCGGATCACCATCATCGGGGAGGCACAGTTCTGGAAGCTGGTCGGGCGGCGGTAGGGGGGACAGGCGGACAGGCGGACAGCCGGATTTGAACCGCAGAGGCGCAGAGTACGCAGAGAGAGTGCGCTGGAGTGCAGGAGCTTTGCTCACAGTCGTACCGCCTTACCGCCTTACCACCCTTACCGCCTCTACCGCCGTCCCGCCGTCCCGCCGTCCCACCGTCCCACCGTCCCACCGATGTCGGCAGTTGCCCTTCGAATCCGATATCAAGGTATGAGCCCCCACCCTGCTCCCGGTGGGAGCGCGACGGCATGAGCGAGGGAGGGTTGAGGCCTGTAGCAGCACTCCAGTCCCACACCGGAGGAGAGTCATGAAACCGAAGAGCA
>JBGPJS010000507.1:0-3078 GCA_041485505.1 Gemmatimonadota bacterium
ATCGCCGAGGGGGTCGAGATCGCCGAACAGCGCACCGCCCTGATCGAGTTGGGATGTGAGTTGGGGCAGGGCTACTACTTTGCACCGCCGCTTCCCCCCGAAGGGATCGATCGGCTCCTGGCCGGACCCGGCCCGATGTCGCGCGAGGAGCTGGCGACGCTCAGCCGGCAACCGGTGGGACCGTCGCTGGAGTAGTGCCCGCCGTCCGCTGCGCCCCGGCTACCGCCGTCACCGCATCGTGGATCGGCGTGGCAATCGAATAGCGGGCCCCCAGCCTCGCCACCGCGCCGCTCAACACCTCCACTTCCGTGGGACCACCCCTCTCAAGATCGGAAAGAAAACTTGGCTTCATCTGCGGCGGCAGGTCCGCGATGAGGCCGAGCGCGCGGGACTCATCATCCGGCGCCAGTGCCACACCGGCGGCCCGGGCCACCTGCGCGGCTTCATGGACCGCACGCTGAATGAGGTCCTGGCCCAGCGGCGCCTCCCGTACCGATCCGATCGGCGCGCGGGCCAGGCCGCAGACCGCCGCCATCGCGCTGATGAAAATGAACTTCTGCCACAGCTCCACCTCGATCCGCTCCGAGACCCGTGCCTCCACACCCGCTTCGCGGAAGGCCTCGGCCACCTCGAGCGCACGCCCGGAGCGGGAATGATCGAACGCTCCAACCACCACCCGCTGGAACGGACTCAACCGCTCCACCACGCCTGGGCCGGTCCGGGCGGCGCTAATGAACGTGAGCCCGGCCAGAAGCGAGCTTTCCGGCACACCTTCCTCGATCAGCAGCTCCCGGATGCTGACGCCGTTGAGGAGAGGCAGGATCACCGCGCCGCCAAGGGCTAGCGCCCGGGTCACTGAGGCCACCTCGCGGAGAGCGTAGCTCTTGACGGTGACAAGGGCGAGTTCCACCGGGCCCAGCGCGCCCGGATCCGCCGTCGCCGACACCGGAGCGATGAACCAGCCTTCCGGCGTACGCACCTGTAGGCCACGGGTCCGGATGGCCTCGAGATGGGCGCCCCGGGCCAGCAGCGTGACCGGGTGGCCCGCTCGGGCAAGGACACCACCGTAGTAGCCGCCCACCCCGCCGGCGCCCAGCACGGCGATTCTCATTCGCCCCGGTCCAGCAGCGCCATCATGTGAGCGGCGTAGCGGGTACCCGCGACCACTCCTCGAGGCATCACGGCGTCGATTCGCGCGAGGTCGCCCGGCGCCAGAGTGAGATTCACGGCCCCCACGTTTTCCTCCAGATATTGCCGCCGCTTGGTTCCGGGGATCGGTACGATGTCGGCCCCCTGCGCCATCAGCCAAGCCAGTGCCAGCTGGGATGGCGAACAGCCTTTCTCCGCCGCCATCTCTCTCACCCGTTGCACCAGATCCAGATTCTTCTGAAAGTTCTCGCCGGAGAAACGCGGGTGCTGCCGCCGGTAGTCATCGGGGGCGAAGTCCTCCACGCTCCGGATCTGGCCGGTGAGAAACCCGCGGCCGAGCGGACTGTAGGCCACGAACCCGATCCCGAGCTCGCGGCAGGTGGGAAGCACCTGGTCCTCGGGATCGCGGGTCCAGAGCGAGTACTCGGTCTGCAGCGCGGTGATCGGATGGACCGTATGGGCCCGCCGGATGGTCTTCGGCGCCGCCTCGGAGAGCCCCAGGTACCGCACCTTGCCCGCCCGGACCAGATCGGCCATGGCGCCGACGGTCTCCTCGATGGGCACCTTCGGATCCACCCGGTGCTGGTAGTAGAGGTCGATGTAGTCCACGCCCAGCCGCCGGAGCGAGCCCTCGCATGAGGCCCGGACATACTCCGGCCGGCCGCTCACGCCGCGAGTGGTGGGGTCGGCGGAGCGGACGATGCCGAACTTGGTGGCGAGGACGACCTCGGCGCGGCGACCGCGGATCGCCCGTCCTACCAGCTCCTCGTTGGTGTAGGGCCCATACATATCCGCGGTATCGAGGAACCTGATGCCGAGGTCGAGCGCGCGATCCAGCGTGGCGAGAGATTCCGCCTCATCCGCCGGCCCGTAGAACTCCGACATCCCCATGCAGCCGAGCCCGAGTGCCGAAACGACGAGCCCCTGGCTCCCCAGTGGACGCTGTTGCATCGAGCCTCCGAGAACGAGTGGTGTGAGGAATAGAGAAGACAATAATCGCCCTTACCATGCCGCGCCTTCCCGGATATCCTACAGATCATCCTCCTCCAGGCGACCAGAATGCGAGTGGCATCACTCTGGCTCCTCGTCGCGATCTCGACCAGAGCTGGGGTCGCCCAGACCCCGGCTTCCCCAGCGGTGGCCCCAAGCCAGGACGACTCCGCCCGGGGTCAACGGCTCTTCGATGCCCAGTGTGCCCGCTGTCACGGCATCGGCGCCCGGGGCGGCTTCGGCCCCAACCTAGCCCGCACCGTGCTGCCTCATGCCCCGGATGACAGCGCGCTCCGCGCGGTGATCACCGATGGAATCCCGGCCACCAGCATGGCCGGCGCCTGGACCCTATCCCCGCGTGAGGTAGCCTTGATCGCGACCTATGTCCGGTCTCTGGGCCGGACTCCCCCCGAGGTAGTGAGCGGCGATCCCGGGCTGGGCCGCGCGCTCTACGACGGAAAGGGCGCTTGCGGCACCTGCCACATCATCGAAGGACGGGGCGCGGCCTGGGCGCCGGATCTGACCGGGATCGGTCAACGGCGCGGCGCCTCCTACCTGCAGGAGGCGCTGCTCGATCCGGGGGCGGCCCAACCCATTTCGCTGTTGCCGGCAAGCCCGGGCGGGTATTCCGCGTACCTGCCTGTAGTGGCGGTGACGCGGGAGGGGCGCCGGATCCGCGGAGTGCGAGTGAACGAGGACGCCTTCACCATTCAGCTCCGGGACGCCGACAATCGCTTCATCTCCCTGAGAAAAGCGGAGCTCAAGCAACTGAAGAAGGAATTCGGCGCCAGTCCGATGCCCTCATATCGGGAGACCCTCTCCACTGCGGAAATCGAGAACCTGGTGGCTTACCTCGCCGGTCTCGGGAGGACACCATGAGGTCTTCATCGATCCGCCGGCTTTCCCTTGCGCTGGTCCTGCCCGCCACCCTCCAGGCCC
>JBGPJS010000508.1:0-3076 GCA_041485505.1 Gemmatimonadota bacterium
ACTCGGGTTGGCCGCGAGCTGGCGCAGTGGCTCGAGGCCGCTTGAAACCCGGCTGGTACCTGGTTGGCGGAGCCGCCCTTCTGGCCGGGCTCTGGTTCGCTCTTCCGCCGCTATTGCGACACCTGGAGTTTTTCCGGCTGCGGAGGGTGGAGATCGTCGGCCTCCACAATCTGGCGCCGGCCGCAGTGCTCGAAGGGCTCCGGATACCGGCTGGGATGAACCTGTTCGACGATCTCGGCCCGGTCGAACAGCGGGCGGGCCGGCTCCCGGGGGTGGCATCGGCCGAAGCGAGTCGACGGTTGCCGGGGGCGCTGATTGTACGAGTCTGGGAGATTCCGCCGGTGGCCCTGGTGCCCACGGCAAGCGGGCTGGCGCCGATGGACCAGCACGGACGGGTGCTTCCCTTCGATCCAACGGTCGCAGCTCCGGATCTCCCGGTTGCGGCTGCCGCGGACCCACTGGTGGCCGGCCTGCTGGGCCGGGTCCGCGAGGCCGAGCCCAGCCTGTATGCCAGGGTGTCGAGCGCGGCGCGATACCAGGCGGATGTAGTGTTGGATGTCGAAGGTCAGCGATTTCTGTTCCGGCCCAATGCGCCGGCGGAGGTTATTCGAGCGGTGCTCGCAGTAGCGCAGGACCTCGAACGGAAGCAGCGCCCTTTCCGGGAGCTCGACGGGCGCTACGCGGGCCAGGTGGTGGTCCGCCGGGGCCGCGGATGAGCCCGAACCCGCAGCGCCTGGTCGCCTCCCTGGATCTGGGTTCGACCCGGGTCGTCGCGATCATCGCCGAAGTCGCCGGCGATGCCCGTAACCCGCTCGCCAAGATTCTGGGTGTGGGCATCGAACGGAGCGCGGGGGTCCGTCGCGGGGTGGTGCGTGACATCGAAGAGACCACCCGGGCCATCACCAAGGCCATGAAAGATGCCGAGCGGATGGCTGGGGTCGAGGTCGGCAGCGTCTATTGCGGCATCGCGGGAGAGCATGTCGCGGGCTTGAGCTCCCATGGCATGGTCTCAGTGACCGGCGATGAGATCCGCACCGGTGACGTAGCGCGGGTCAACGATATGGCCAGCACCATCTCCTTTGGACGGGACCACGAACTGCTGCACGCCATACCGCAGGAGTACCTGATCGACCAGCAACCCGGGATCAGCGAGCCGATCGGGATGAGCGGCACCCGGCTCGAGGCCGAGGTCTACCTGGTGACGGTGCTCTCGAGCGCGTTACAGAACCTCAAGCGGTGCGTGGAGCGGGCGGGGTACCAGGTCGGCGAATTCGTGCTGGAGCCGCTGGCCGCCTCGCTGGCGGTGCTGACTCCGGACGAGCGGGAGTTGGGATGCGCCGTGGTTGAACTGGGTGGCGGATCGACCAATGTGGCTATCTTCCAAGGGGGGAAGATCCGCCACACCGGCTCGGTCATGTGCGCCGGCGGCCACGTCACCGGCGACATCGTCTACGGCTTGCAGGTCACTCAGCAGGACGCGGAAAAGCTCAAGGAACGGTTCGGCTGCGGTTATGAGCCGCTGGTTCCGGAGACCGACGTCATCGATCTGCCGAGCACACCGGGGCAGGGCCCCCGGGGGGCGCACCGCCGGGTCCTCGCGCACATCATGCACAAGCGGCTGGAAGAGGTGTTGCAGTACGCGCTCGACGAGATCACCCGGGTGGGTTACACCCAGCATCTGCCCGCCGGCGCGATTTTTACGGGCGGCGGGGCACTGACGCCGGGAATCGTCGAATTGGGCCGAGAGGTGTTCGCGATGCCGGTCCGGGTGGGGATGCCAGGCCAGAGCCTCACAGGCCTCGCGGACAGCGTGGAATCCCCGCGACTGGCGGTACCGGCGGGACTGGTGCTCTACGGAGCCCGCCAGGTGGCGCAAGGGAGCGCCTTCGGTTCGGGGGGCCGCAAGTCGCAATCGGTGGAAAAGTATCTGGGACCGGTGAAACGGTGGCTGCAGGACTTCTTCTGAGACAGGCCGGAGAGGACATCCCATGATCTTCGAGCTGGAAGAAACCACGGCGCAGAACGCCCGCATGAAGGTGATCGGTGTGGGCGGCGGCGGCGGCAACGCCGTCAACCGCATGATTTCGGAGATGCTCCAGGGCGTCGAGTTCATCTCGGTGAACACCGACGCGCAGGCGCTCTCGTCCTCGAAGTCGGACGTCAAGGTCCAGATCGGGAAGAAGCTGACCCGCGGACTGGGTGCGGGGGCGCGCCCGGAAATCGGCCGCCAGGCCATCGAGGAAAACCGAGACGAGGTCGCCGCTGCCCTGCAGGGCGCGGACCTGGTCTTCGTGACCTGCGGGATGGGAGGCGGTACCGGAACCGGGGCGGCGCCGATCATCGCCCAGATGGCGCGCGATCTCGGCGCCCTCACGGTCGGGATCGTCACCAAGCCCTTCCTCTTTGAAGGCCGGAAGCGAATGAAGCAGGCCGAGATGGGCATTGCCGAAATGCGCAAGAGTGTCGACACCATGATCGTGGTGCCTAACGAGCGCCTGCTGGCCGTGGTGGGAAAGGGGATCCCCTTCCAGGACTCGCTCAAGAAGGCGGACGAAGTGCTGCTGCATGCCACCAAGGGGATCGCGGACCTGATCACCCAGACCGGGATCATCAACGTGGATTTCGCGGACGTCCGGACCATCATGCAGAACGGTGGCGCGGCCCTGATGGGAACCGGGGTGGGGCGGGGCGAGCACCGCTCGCTCGAGGCGGCGCAGCAGGCCATTTCCAGTCCGCTGCTCGACAACGTCTCGATCAACGGTGCGTCGGGTGTCCTGCTCAACATCACCGGAGGAAACGATCTCACCCTGAGCGAGGTCACCCAGATCAGCGAAATCATCCGCGACGCGGCGGGTGGCGAGGACGAGATCATCTTCGGGGCCGCCACCGATCCGGCGCTCGAGGGTGAAGTGCGGGTGACGGTGATCGCCACTGGCTTTGACCGGGTCGAAACGCCGGCCACCGCCCCGGTCCTTCCCGCCAAGCCGGCGCCAGGGGTCATCAACTTCCCCACCGGAAAGCGGGTGCCCTCTCCGCCGCCGGTGACCCAGATTCCCGTCACTCCGCCGGTCCCTCC
>JBGPJS010000509.1:0-3067 GCA_041485505.1 Gemmatimonadota bacterium
CGGGGAATGCCCGCTACCTCTCGATCGGGGTTGGATTCGGTAACCTCTCCCCCAGCCGCATCGTGGTCTGCCGAGTCGCCGACGGTTCACTCGTCACCGTCACCGACAGCACCTCCCTCAATCAGGCGCCGATCTGGTCATCCGATGGCCACTGGCTCTATTTCATCTCCAATAGGCAGGGCCCCCGTGACATCTACGCGTTACCGGTCGGGCGGAATGGTCTTCCCAGGGGCACGCCGGTCCGCTTGACCGTCGGCCTGGGCGCGCAGTCGATCTCCCTGTCCAACGATGGTCGTGAGCTGGCCTACTCGGCCTTCAACCCGACCGCCAACATCTGGTCACTGCCCATCCCGACCGGCGCCCCGGTCTCGGTGGACCAGGCGGTGCCGGTAACCCGGGGCAGTCAGATCGTGGAGAATGTCCGGGTCTCGCGGGATGAGCGGTGGTTGTTCTACGACTCCGATCTCAACGGCGATGTCGACCTGTACCGGCTCCGCCTCTCCGGCGGTGAGCCGGAACGTCTGACCACGGATCCGGTCGACGAGTTTGCTCCCGATCTGTCGCCCGATGGCAGAGAGATCGTCTTCCATTCGTGGCACGCGGGGTCGCGCGACATCTACGTCATGCCGCTGGACGGCGGGCCCCGTCAGCAGGTGACCAATTCTCCTCTGCAGGAGGCGGCCGGCCAATGGTCGCCCGACGGCTCCGCCCTCGCCTACATGCAACTCTCTCCGACCGGTGGACTCTGGATCACGCGACGGGCGCCGGACCGCTCCTGGCTGACACCAATGCGGCGCCTCCCCATCGGCTTCTGGCCCTCCTGGTCACCAGATGGCCGCCAGTTGAGCTTCACCAGCGCCCAATTCACCGGCTATCTGGCCGTGGTGCCGGTCGACTCCGGTCCGGTGCGGGTGCTGCTCGATCCGAGACACCCTGGCGAGCCATCCGGGGAGGAGTCGTATTGGAGCCGAGATGGCCGCACCATCTACTTCAAGAGCCACGACACCCGCGGCACCGCTTCGATCTGGTCGGTACCCGCCGCCGGGGGCAAACCCCGATTGCTGGTTCGCTTTGACGACCCCCTTCGCCCGTCCTATCGGCCCTCGTGGGCCCTGGGATCCACCCGGCTGTATTTCATGATCGACGATCGCCAGAGCGATGTCTGGGTCATGGAGATCGCACCGCGGTAACCCCACCGATGAGCGCCTGTCCCCGTCGTGGCACGCCATTTACCCGCGCGCTGGCCCACCGACTCCTCGGGCTCGGCCGCTGGCGGGTAGAGGGCCAACTCCCGAATGAGCCCCGCTTCGTCCTCATCGTGGCACCCCACACCTCCAACTGGGATTTCCTGATCTGCATCCTCACGATGTTCGCCATCGGGCTGCGCCTCAGCTGGCTCGGCAAACACAGCCTCTTCCGGTTCCCCGTCGCACCGCTGCTCCGCTGGCTCGGCGGGGAGCCGATCGACCGCGCCGCCACCCAGGGCACCGTGGAGATGGCCATCGAGCGCTTCGGCCGGCGCGCGCAGTGGGTGCTGGGTCTCTCACCGGAAGGCACCCGGAAGCGGGTAGAGCAGTGGAAGACGGGGTTTCACCGGATCGCAGTGGGAGCCGGAGTGCCGATTGTCCCGGTCTGGATCGACTACCAGCGGCGGGTCATCGGCCTGGGCGCGCCGGTCTGGCCGACCGGCGATCCGGTCGCCGACGTGGCGGCGCTCCGCGCGCTATACCGGAAGGAGATGGCCCGTTATCCGCGACAGTTTGCCGAGCCGACAGGGACCAGAGACGAGCTCGTGGATCTCCGCCACGACCGGTCGGCAACGGTCAAGATTGATCGCACAACATGAGCCAGCGAGGCCCTCGAGTTCCCGGCGTGAGCCGCCGCGAGTTTGCCGTGGCCGGCACCACCGCCCTGACCCTGGGCTGGGGATGGCCGCGAATCTGCCGACCTTCCCTCGCCGACCGACCCAGGCCATCCCCGTCCCAACTCGCCTGGCAAGGGGACGAGCTGGCGATGTTCCTTCATTTCGGCGTCAACACCTACAGCGACCGTGAGTGGGGGGATGGGCGGGAAGATCCCGCCAGTTTCAACCCCACTGCCCTCGATGCCCGGCAGTGGGCCCGCACCGCGCGGGCGGCGGGCTTCCGCGCGATGATCCTCACCGCCAAGCATCACGATGGCTTCTGCCTCTGGCCCAGCCGCACCACCGATCACTCGGTAGCGCGCAGTCCCTGGCGCGATGGACAGGGGGACGTGGTGCGAGAGTTCGTAGATGCCTGCCGGGCGGAGGGACTCCGACCGGGACTATACCTCTCTCCCTGGGACCGCAACGCCGCGGTGTACGGCGACTCGCCGCGGTACAACGACTTCTATTGCGAGCAGATGACCGAGCTGCTCACCCATTACGGACCCCTGGCCGAGCTGTGGTTTGACGGCGCCAACGGGGAGGGACCGAACGGACGTCAGCAGGTCTACGACTGGCCCCGATTCTTTTCCCTGGTGCGGCGGCTCCAGCCCGGTGCGGTGATGTTCTCCGACGCCGGCCCGGACGTCCGCTGGATCGGCAATGAGGCGGGCCAGGCGGGCGACCCCAACTGGTGCAGCGTGAATCCGGACGCCGTGCCGTATCCCGGCGCCAGTGGCGAGGCCATCACCGAGGCGCTCCAGCACGGCGACCCCGACGGAACCGTCTGGCGGCCGGGAGAGACCGATACTTCGATTCGTCCGGGCTGGTTCTACCATCCGGCGGAGGACGACCGGGTGAAAGGGCTGGATGAGCTTACCGAGATCTATTTCACCTCCGTCGGCCGAAACTCCAAGCTGCTGCTCAACGTCCCTCCGACCCGGGAGGGTTTGCTGCACCCGACTGATGCGGCTCGGCTCAGCGCCCTGCACGACCGAATCACCCGGTTGTTCGCGGAGGACCTGACCGCCAGGTTGGTACCAGTGTGGCGCTCGACCGGCGCCCGCGCCGCGGTGGCCGAGATCGATCTGGGACGCAACGTCACGGCCGGGATCGTCCGGCTCGAGGAAGCCATAGCCGGAGGGCAAGAAGTGGCGCGCTACG
>JBGPJS010000510.1:0-3065 GCA_041485505.1 Gemmatimonadota bacterium
ACGGCGGGGAATCTTCACTGAGCTATCTGACCCAGATGGCGGCCCTCACGGTGCAGAATTTCGTCTCCGCCGCCACCGGGATGGCCATTCTGGTGGCACTGATCCGGGGCCTGACCCGCCACTCCACCAAGACCATCGGCAGCTTCTGGGTCGACCTGGTGCGGAGCACCCTGTACATCCTGCTGCCGCTTTCCACGGTGGTGGCGCTGCTGCTGGTCTCCCAGGGTGTGGTGCAGAACCTGGCGGCGTACCACAGCGTGCCCCTGATCCAGGCGGTTGGCCCGGACACGGCCAGGGTCACCGAGCAGGTGTTGCCGATGGGTCCCGCGGCGTCCCAGATCGCCATCAAGCAACTGGGCACCAATGGCGGCGGCTTTTTCAACATCAACTCGGCCCATCCGTACGAGAACCCGACGCCGCTGAGCAACTTCCTCGAGGTACTGTCCATCCTGCTGATCCCGGCGGCGCTCTGCTACACCTTCGGCAAGATGGTCAAGGACACCCGCCAGGGCTGGGCGGTGTTGATTGCCATGACCATCGTGTTCATGGGACTGCTCATCCCTTGCGTCATGCTGGAGGAAAAGGGAAACCCAGCCATCGCGACCCTGGGTGTGGACCAGACGCCGAGTCAGCTGCAGGCCGGCGGAAACATGGAAGGCAAGGAGGTGCGGTTCGGTCCAATTAACTCGGCCATCTGGGCCACCGCCACCACCGCCGCTTCCAACGGCTCGGTCAACGCCATGCACGACTCCTTCATGCCGTTGGCCGGCCTGGTGCCGCTCTGGCTCATGCAGCTGGGTGAGATCATCTACGGCGGCGTCGGATCCGGCCTTTACGGAATGCTGCTCTTCGTGATCGTTACCGTGTTCATCGCGGGGCTCATGGTCGGGCGCACGCCGGAGTACTTAGGCAAGAAGATCGAGGCCTTTGAAATGAAGATGGCCTCGTTAGCGATCCTGGTGCCCAATATCCTGGCCCTCGCGCTCACCGCGATCGCGGTCTCCACCGAGGCCGGCCGGTCGGGGGTACTCAACCCCGGGGCGCACGGGTTCACCGAGGTACTCTACGCTTTCTCCTCGATGTCCAACAACAATGGGAGCGCGTTCGGCGGTCTGACCGTCACCAACGCCTTCTACACCCTGGCCGGCGGGCTCGCGATGATCATCAGCCGCTACTGGGTTGCCATCCCGGTTCTCGCGGTCGCCGGCTCTCTGGCCGGCAAGAAGGTGGTTCCGACCAGCCCGGGGACCCTCGCCACCCATACCACGCTGTTCGTCGTGCTGCTGGTGGGGACGGTGGTGATCGTGGGCGCCCTGACCCACATCCCGGGGCTCGCGCTGGGCCCGATCGTGGAACACCTGACGCTCTACACCCGGTGAATCCTATGAGTGAACATGTCAGAGCTCGTCCCCTCTTCGATGGCCCCATTGTCCGGCGGGCCGCGGTGGACGCGTTCCGGAAGCTCGACCCGCGCCACATGGTGCGGAACCCGGTGATGTTCGTGGTGGAGGTGGGCAGCGTCCTCACCACGGCGCTCTGGGTGACGGCGCTGGCCGGCCACGGTGAGGCCCCGGCGGGATTCATTCTGTGGATCTCCCTCTGGCTCTGGTTCACCGTGCTCTTCGCCAACTTCGCCGAGGCCATGGCGGAGGGGCGGGGGAAGGCCCAGGCCGATGCGCTCCGAAAGACCCGCAAGGACGTCATGGCCCGGAAGCTGTCCCGGCCGGATAACAAGAAGGACTCGACCGCGGTGGCAGCCAGCGCGCTCCGCAAGGGCGACGTCGTCCTGGTGAACGCCGGCGAGTTGGTCCCCGGCGACGGCGAAGTGATCGAGGGCGTGGCCTCGGTGGATGAGAGCGCCATCACCGGCGAGAGCGCACCCGTCATCCGGGAAAGCGGCGGGGACCGGAGCGCCGTCACCGGTGGAACCCGGGTGCTGTCCGACTGGCTGGTGGTGCGAATCGCCGCCAACCCGGGTGAGTCCTTCCTGGACCGGATGATCGGCCTCATCGAGGGCGCCAAGCGGCAAAAGACGCCCAATGAAATCGCGCTGGAGATCCTCCTCGCGGGCCTCACGATCATCTTCCTGCTCACCACGGTCACCCTGCTGCCGTTCTCGATCTACGGCGTGGTGACCGCGGGTAAAGGGGCACCGATCACCGTCACCGTCCTGGTAGCCTTGTTGGTTTGCCTGATCCCGACCACCATCGGGGGCCTGCTCTCGGCCATCGGCATCGCCGGGATGGACCGGATGATACAGAAGAATGTCATCGCCATGTCCGGCCGGGCGGTGGAGGCGGCGGGCGATGTGGATGTCCTGCTGCTCGACAAGACCGGGACCATCACCCTGGGCAATCGTCAGGCGACCGCCTTCTTGCCCGCCGACGGGGTGGCGCCGGAGAAGCTGGCGGACGCGGCCCAACTGGCCTCGCTGGCGGACGAGACCCCGGAGGGACGCAGCATCGTGGTGCTCGCCAAGGAGAAGTTCGCCCTGCGGGAGCGAGACATCCACGCCCTGGGGGCGACCTTCGTGCCCTTCACGGCCCAGACCCGGATGAGCGGGGTGAACTTCGACGGCCGAGAGATCCGCAAAGGCGCGGCCGACGCGGTCGAGGCCTTCGTCAAGTCCAAGGGCGGGGAGTTCCCGGCATCGGTCCGGACCAGTGTCGAGACCATCGCGCGCCAGGGGGGAACGCCCCTGGTGGTGGCGGACGGCGCCAAGGTCATGGGCGTCATCCAGCTCAAGGATATCGTGAAGGGTGGCATCAAGGAGCGCTTTGCCGATCTCCGGCAGATGGGGATCCGCACGGTAATGATCACCGGAGACAACCCGCTGACCGCCGCCGCCATCGCGGCCGAGGCGGGCGTGGACGACTTCCTGGCTCAGGCGACTCCGGAAATGAAGCTGGACCTCATCCGCAAGTACCAGCAGGGCGGCCGGCTCGTCGCCATGACCGGCGATGGCACCAACGACGCCCCGGCGCTGGCCCAGGCCGACGTCGCGGTCGCGATGAACACCGGAACTCAGGCCGCGAAAGAGGCCGGGAACATGGTGGACCTGGACT
>JBGPJS010000511.1:0-3058 GCA_041485505.1 Gemmatimonadota bacterium
CCCGGCCCTGTTCCACGGCATGCACCCGGAGGAAGCCGGCCGCCTTGCAGAGACGAGGATGTCGGAGGCTGTGGCGGTGATTCTGGGGGTCACCTACCTGAGTTCGTTGCTCTTTTCCCTGAAAACCCACCGAGATCTGTTTGGAACGGAGTCCCATCCGATAGAAGGCCCTGCTTGGGGCGCGGCCCCCGCGCTTGGCGTCCTGGCGCTGGCCACGGCTGGGGTGGCGATCGAATCCGAGATCCTGGTGCACTCGACCGTCTCCGTGACCGCGACCCTCGGCCTCACCGAGACCTTTCTCGGCCTGATCATCATCCCGATCATCGGGAACGCCGCCGAGCACTCGACGGCGGTGATGGTGGCCCGGAAGGGGCAGATCGACCTTGCACTCCAGATCGCTCTTGGCTCCAGTACCCAGGTCGCGCTCCTGGTCGCCCCGGTGCTGGTGTTCGTCGGGCTTATCATGGGCCAGCCGATGAATCTTGTCTTCACCCCCTTCGAGGTGATCGCAGTCGGGCTGGCGACCATCGTCACGGCGATTCTGACCCTGGACGGTGAATCTCGCTGGTTCGAGGGCCTACAGTTACTGGCGGTGTACGCCATGGTGGCGGTTGCGGGGTTCTTCATTTGACTTCCGAATAGAAGGCCCGTAAGTTAGCTTCACATATCTTCTTACGAGGGGCACTGGGTGCGGACTCGCCCGACGATTCTCTTCTATTCGCCGGACGCACGCCCGGTCCCGGATCTAGTCCGCCATTGGGCGGAGGGCAAGGCCTTCCCGCTTTTGCTCCTCCATCAGGCGGAGGAAGTTCACGCCATCGTATTGCGTGGGTTCCCGTGCCTGTTGTTCGTTGACGCGGACCGCGCTGGAGAGCGAGGCCTTGCTCTCGTCCGCCAACTGAAGGGCGATGCCTTTACCGCGATCGTGCCGGTGATCATGCTCTCGGGATCGCATGACGCGGCGGCGGTGCAGGGTTGGTTCGGGGCCGGCAGCGACGAGGTCGTAACCGGGCTGTTCCCTCCGGCGGAGCAGCGGGCCCGGCTCGATGCGATTCTGGTCCGCACCGAGCGGGACGTCTCGGTGCACCCCTCCACGCGCCTGCCGGGTACGACGGACATCGAGCGCGAAATCCGGCGCCGGCTGGATTCCGAGGGAGAGTTCGCGGTCTGCTACGCCGACCTCGACCACTTCAAGGAATTCAACGACCGCTATAGTTATTACGACGGCGACCGGGTCATTTACATCCTCTCCCGCATTCTTCACGATGTGGTGAAAGGGATGGTTGGCTCCCGGGGGTTCGTGGGCCACATCGGAGGGGACGACTTTATCTTCGTGGTCCCTTCGTCGGAGATTAGCGGCGTCTGCACCGAGATTCTGGCGGTGTTCGATACCCTGATTCCGCTCCAGTACAATGAGCAGGACCGCCGCGCGGGGTACTTTTTCGGCAAGGATCGGCGGGGCCAGTTGCATCGGGTGCCACTGATGACGCTGTCGATTGGGATTGTCACCAACCGCAATCGCAAGTTTACCCATCCCGCGCAGGTGAGCGAGCTGGCCACTGAAATGAAGAGTTACGCCAAGACGCTGCCCGGATCGGTGTTCGTTGTCGACCGCCGGAGTCCGAACGACAGCGACGATGCCGGCGGCAGGCGCCCCGGAACCCAGCGCTGAGGGACGCTCGATGAACGTCACATGCCCTGGATGCTCCACGGTCTACCGCGTGGACCCCGCGAAAGTCCCGGCGGCCGGTGTGCGCGCCCGTTGTCAGGTCTGCTCCGCGGTGTTTCCGGTCGCGCGACCTCCCGCCCCGAAGGCAGAGGCCCCGGTCCAACCGGCGGTGTCGGTCAAGGCGTCCCCACCCCCACCGGCGCCTCCACGGCCCCCGGCTCCACCGGTCCCCGAGCCGATACCGGCGCCGGTCGCGGCCGTCGCACCGCCAGTTCTGTCTCCGCATCCGGACCTGCCGCCTGAAATCGCGCCGCTACCTCCAGCGGCTCAAGTTGTGGAGCCGCCGCGCCAGGTGCTCCCGCCGGCCCGGCCCGCACCTCCGGTCATGCCGAGACCCACCGCTGGTCCGGCCGTGCCTCCGGGGGCTCCCTTCGCCACCCGGCCTACGGCGCCACGCCAGTTCCCACCGGCGGTGCGCCCCGGCGGAGGAGCCCCCCCCGTGATGCCGCCGGTGGTGAGGCCGACCGTTCCTTCGGGGCCCCCTCTGGTCCGGCCGACGGTCCCCTCGGGACCACCGACACCGCCGACGATCCGTCCTTCAGTCAGCCCCACCGTCGTGACCCCGCAAGTCAGTATGCCGCCGGGCGCGACGGCTACCCCTCTGGCTCCCCCGGCGGCGCCCCTACCCCCGGTTCCCCCCGCGGCTCCGCCTAGGCCGGCTCAGGTCCGCGCGGTCAATCCGTTCCTGTCCAAGGATCCGGGACAGAAGGCCCGACGGCTAGCACGGGCCTTGATCTCCGATCTGGCCGTCTACTATCCCGATCGACGAAAGAAGGGGATCGAGTCCGGAACGCTTAAGCAGGAGTTCCAGGAGGAGATCAAGAAGAGCTGGGAGGAGTACACCGAACAGGTCGGAAAGGAAGTTGCGGAATCGACATCGCACTTCACGGACGCGCTGAACGAAATTCTGGCCGGAGGGCAGAAGCTCTTCTAGGCCCGCTCGCTGCTCACCGCTCAGTCAGCGCGCTGTTATATTGGGAGGGCCGCCACTTGAGCCGCCGTTCCGCCTATGGCCACCTCGGGGCGCACAGCCGTGCGCCCCTCTTTGTTAACCGACACCGGGAACCACCATGTCCGACCTGACCGATCGCCTGAACGACCTGGACCGCCGGACCGCCGAGCTCCAGGAGTTTCTTTGACCTCAACGCAAAGCGGAGCCGGCTGTCGAGCCTGGAGGCCCAGCAGGCCGAAAGCGGCTTCTGGAACAACGCGGAGCGGGCCCGGGGGCTGATGCAGGAGCTGAAGCGTCTGAAGGCCTGGATCACTCCCTACGATGCGATCCGTTCGCGACTGGGTGATGCGCGGACCATGCTCGAGCTGCTCGAGGCG
>JBGPJS010000512.1:0-3052 GCA_041485505.1 Gemmatimonadota bacterium
GGTGTTCATCGGTGTTGATCCGTGGTGTGTTCTTGGGTTTCGGGCGGGGTGGGCGGGCGGCAGCTCTCCAATTCAGCTCCCGCTGGGGCCGCTCAAAAGGTGAACCCGAACTGCAACGGAAAGTAGATCGTCGTCGCGCCCTTGATCCGGAGGTGGGACACCCCGGCCTCAAGGACGAACGGTGCGAATTCAACTCCCGCCCCGGCCCCGAACCCCGAAATCAGCCTGCTGCTCATGATCGTGGAAGCCAGTGAGAAATAGGGGCCGGTTGGACTGAGGTGGGCCGGGCTCGCCAGCCGCTCGCCGAGTAACCCTCCCGCGAAAACGAAGGGACGCAGATCCGCGTTCCTTGAGGGGCTGATCATGAGGTCGAGCCCGCCGACCAGGTCAACGAAGTAACCGCTGCCGCTGAACCGCGACACCTCGAATTGGTGCAATGAGAGGGTGGGGCGCAGCAACAGCGGCAGCCGCGTGATCGGGAAGGCGTAAGAGGCCTTGAAGCTGAAGCCGTACTCCGCGACGGTCTGGAGGTCGCTCGACGGCAGCGTGGTTCCGAGGCTGAGGTTGAGGCGCGGCTGGCGCTCGGGCATTGGGGAAGCTGATGCCGGCGGTTCGGCCGGAGGCACGGGGGGCGTGGGTCTTGGTTGGGCCGCCGGCGGGGTGGTGGCGGGCGTCGGCAGTGCGGGTTCTGGAACCGGCGGCTTGGGCTTTCCACTAGGCGCCGGGGAAGCGGTACGACGCGAAGAAGAGGAGGAGACTTTCACGCGACGGAGTACGTTCGCGTATTCCACCCGCTGGGCGGCTCCCTTCACCTTGATCAGCAGGTAGTCACCGACGTGGTCTTCCACGATGGTGCCGACCAGGGAGCCGCCACCCTTGAGAAACACCGTGTCGGGTACCTGGGCCTGTGCGGGTAGCGGGCGGGGTACGCCCGTGAGCGCCCCCGCGAGTACCGCCAGCATCACCAGGACTCGCCGCACTACTTCACCATCACTGCTGCCGCTGACCAGCCCGCATTGTCCAGATCCTGCTTGATCAGCTGGCTGAGGCTCACCACGACCCGATCGCCGGTGCGCCGCAGCCGGAACCGGTCCATCCCTCGAGTCGCCCTGCCAGAGATGAAGCTCCCATCAGGCCGATATCTGGACTTGTGCTTGGGACACTGAAACCGGCCCTCCTGTTCCAGCCACCGCAAGCTCGTTCGCTGATGCGGGCAGGACAGATTGAAGGCGTAGAGCCGTCCCTCGAACCGGACCAGGATCAGCTGGTTTTCCCGGTCGACCGTCGCGCCGTCGGCCGGCGGAATCGCGTAGCTGACCTCGTCCCCGGCGACCCGGCGACCACCCGCAAACCGCACGGTCATGGCGCGGGCGGCCTCCGGCAGCAACCCGAGTACCCCCAGCGCCGCCGCCGCCACTCCGAGCCCACCCCGCAAGAAGTCACGCCGCCCGTGGAGGGTGCAGCCGGCGCACCCGGCATCGGGCGGAGGATCGTGGGGAGCCGTCATCGTTCTCTCGCGGAAATCACGACAGCGTGGGCAGCACGGCCCCGACCAGAAGCGCCAGGAACCAGAGCGCCAGGCTCACGACCGCGCCCCGCCTGAGGGCCCGCCACTCCGCGGGACCCTTGCTCGTCGTTTCGGCACGCAGCCTCCGCTCGGCCAGCTGGAGACCGCGGCCATTTGCCAGGAGGGTGGCGACGATGATCATCTTGCCCCAGAAGACCGGAGAGAGCGCGAAGATCCGAAGGTCGGCGGTCAGCATCAGGAGACCGCTGATCAGCACTGCCGAGAGTCCGATGAGCACCGGCCGGTGGATATCCCGAAGCTCCCCAAGATGGTGGCGCCGGACCTCCTCAGGGGCGCGGACCACTCGCAAGGTTGCCCGGTCGGCACCAATAGCGAGTCCGCCGCTCAACAGCACGCCGGCGAGGTGGACGTACAGCACTCCGGTCTGTAGCACGGTGGACTTGCTGTAGAGCGCGGCCCAAGGGCCGGTGAGGCGGACGAGCGTCTCGAGGAGACTCACGGTTCAGTCCTCCAGAAGAGCATCATCAGAGAGCTGGCCGTGGCCACCGCCATCGAGGTCAGTCCGATCGCGCGGTGCGGGCCCCGTTGAGAGCGGTTGGAGCTGGCCCCGATCACCCCGGCCGTGGCAAACCCGGCCTCGGCTGCCAGCATCGAAAGGGTGTGCACATACCGCCGGGTCCGATGATCGGGGTCCTTGCGCATATCCCGCAAGTTCCAAATCCCAGTCACCGTGTTCACAACAAAGAGCCCGCCCACGCCCGCCGCCAGCGGACCATGGAGCTTGGCCCACCCTGGCGGGTCGTTGTTGGCGCGATGGTCGAGCCGCTTCCGCCCCGTGATGTACATCGCTACGAACATCGGCAGGATCGCATAGCTCGCCGCCCGGTGAATGCTCAGGCGCTGGTAGTGCCCATCCGAGTACTCGACCGGCTCCTGCGCGGGCGCCTGTCGGATCTGGTCGGAAATGGCGGGTTCTGGGAGGCGGACTGCTGCGACGGTCCCAACCGACGCCCAATAGACGTTGCTGATGGTCGGGGCCAGCGACCTGGCGGCAGGAGCGACCGACACAGAATCGAGTGGGGGGACAGCGGCGGCGCCCATGGTAGCGGACGTTTGGGGCGGTGCGAGTGCGAGACTCAAGGCCACGACGAGGGCATCCTGCATCGGACCTCACTCAGAACAGGACGATGGGCGCGACGGATCTCAGCGCCATCAGCTTATGGCCGCGCCAGGGTGTTGGCAGTGATACTGGTCACCCCTGAATCACTTTGATACATGCCGGGCATTTCAACGTGCCGCCTACTACGGTGTAACACTCTGACAATTAACAACTTACTGACCACACTACAGCGGAATACTGGATTCCTATTTCTGTGTCGTTCCCGATGAATCCCTAAGGCCTCATGGGGCCTGGTTATGACGAACGGGAGGAAGCACGAGCGGCCACCAGACGGTGGCCGCGCGAGGAAGAGATTGCGATGACTCCCAGCTCCCGAGGAGGGACTCGAACCCCCGACCCGGTGA
>JBGPJS010000513.1:0-3051 GCA_041485505.1 Gemmatimonadota bacterium
CCGCGATCGCCACCGGTGGCAGGGAGTCACCGGAGTTGCCCGTCTCGAACGGATCCGCGGCCGTCAGCGCCGAATCACTGACCCCAAAGCCCTTTGCCAGCAGGACCGAGACCCCGCGCACCCCCTGGAGGAGAGCCGGACCGTACTGCTGCTCCCGGAGGGCCGGGAGCATGAGGTCCTGGATCCGCCCGGAGGTGGCGTCGGTGATGATTCCCTCGACCCCCTGACCGGTCGAGAGGTAGATCTGGCCCCGTTGATTGGCGGTTTTGGGCACCAGGAGGATTACGACGCCGGCGTTGCGGGTCGGGTCTCCGATCGAACCCTTGGCTCCGACTCCCCAAGCCCGGCCAATCGCAAGGGCCACATCGGCCGGCGCGTAGTCGCCGATCGCTGGCAGCGTCACCACGGCCACCTCGGCGCCGGTGGCGGAGCGGAGCCGCGAGGCCAGGTCCTGGATGGCGGCGGCGGATGCCTCATCCACCACCTTCGCGACGTCGGTGAGGTATCCGGCTGGTCGGGAGGGAAAGAGCTTGAGCAGCGCGGGGTCCTGTGCCGCGAGCAGTCCCGGTACGAGTTGAAGCAGGACCCAGAGGGGTCTAACTTTCAGGCTCCACATTACGCCCATCTTCTCCTTCACCGAGCCGCCTCTGTCGCGCTGGACATTGCCGCTGATGGTCACCCTCGCCGCGTGCGGTCGCCGCGAAGTGAGTGTTCGAGTCGCCATCCCGGGTCCCGATTCGCTGCCATCGCCGGTTCCCGGCGTGGCTTTAGTGGCGCTGCCGTATGACCGTGACAGCATTATCGCCGTCCTGGAAGCGCGGGCCGCGACACCGCGCCCGCATACCCGCGTCCTTGACAGTTTGTTTCGCGCCTTCCGCCAGCCGTTCACGGCCTACGCCGCGGCGAGCTATCGCGCCCAGAAGCTGCGGGATTCGCTGGACTTGCTGAAGCGGCATCTCGACTCGCTCCCACGCAACGGGACCGAATACCGCGCGCTATATCTTCGTTTCGGCCGCCAGGCGGACTCCCTCACGGCGGCCCTCAAGGCACGGGACCGGACCCAAACGGCGCTCGCGGCGGTCCGTAGGTCCGTCATCCCGCGGATCGACCGGCTCCGGGCCGAGGTCCGAGCCTGGGAAGATAGCACCCGTCGAGATTACAACAGTATCACCACCCAACTCACGGCGGCCCTGGGCCGCGATCCCCGTGGCGATTCGACCGGCGCCGACGGCCGCGTCACCTTGCCGCTCGGACCCGGACCCTGGTGGATCTACGCCTTTACCTGGGACGCCGCCGACCCCTACGCCGAATGGTACTGGAATGTCCCGGTCCAGGGCGACAGCGTGGTGCTCGACGAGCATAGCGGGCAGCGACGCCCGAAGTACTGACCTCTCTCGTCTCCCCACGGACGGCCCATGAACCGCCTCGGTCTCGCTCTTCTTCTCCTGTGCTGCCCCGGCTCAGTGACGCTGGTGCAGGCCCAGGACGCCCTGCTCGCCGAGAGAACCAAGGGGTTGGCGACGGCGCCGGTGACCGTCTACGAAATGTCCGATTTCAGTGCCCCTTCTGCCGGCGCCACGCGGTGGACGTCCTCCCCGAGCTCGACCGTCTCTACGTCGAGTCCGGCAAGGTCCGCTGGGTGTTCATCAATTTCCCGCTCACCCAGCTGCATCCCAACGCGGCCAGCGCCGCGGAGTTCGCGATGTGCGCGGCCAAGGCCGGCAAGTTCTGGCCGGTCCACGACGCCCTCTTCAAGTATCAGGAGAAATGGGCCCCTCTCAAGGACCCGGGTCCTTTCCTGATCACCCTCGCCGATACGGTCGGTCTGCCCCGCACCCAGATTCTCCCCTGCCTGCAATCGGGCGAGACCCGCGCCCTCGTCAGGGCCGATGCCGAGGGGGCCGCCAAGTCGGGGGCCAGTAGCACGCCCTCATTCTATATCGAGGGCGGGATCATGGCCGGTGTGGCACCGCTAGAGGCCTGGAGGCGGGTGCTGGATTCGATCGTCGCGGCGAAGACAGGGGTGGGGAAATAGGGTGTGGGGTGTGGGATGTGGGGTGTAGGGCACGCTGTGAAAGAAATCGAGCCTGGATGCCACCCTACCCCCATGTCACACCCTACACCCTACACCCTGCCACGTTCAGCTATGCCAGCGTGAGGATCACGTCATAGAGCGCATGCGTCCACGCCGCGATGCCGAAGCCGCGGGTAAGGTAGAGACCGCTGAGAAGAAGTCCAGCCACCGTCCGGAACACAAACGAGCCCAGCTGCAGGGTGTCCCCCAGCGGGCCGATATAATGGAACGCCGAAAAGATCAGCGCCCCGATGATCGTCGCGAAGACCCCCGCTCCCCTCTTCCCCCAGCCGAACATCACGTATGCCAGCTTGGCGAGGGCTGATACCAGAATCACCCGGAAGAGCAGCTCCTCGTAGATGCCGGCCCCGAGGGAGACCATGAGCTGAGTCGGGAGACCCAGTTGGGCCATCGGCGCCAGTGCCAGGCCACGCGGGCCTTGGAGCAGGAGACCAGTGAGCGCGCTGGTGATACTCCCGAAAAGGGTGGCGTACAGCAGCGATTCCACCACCATCCCGGCGAAGACCCGGCCCTGCAGCGGCCCGCCGGCCTTTCGATCCCGGATCACCAGCACCGCCCCAGTGCCGAGCAGCAATCCTCCGAACACCAGGAGACCGTTGCGCCCGCCCAGGAGCACGAAGAGGCTCTTGAGCAGCACATCGGCCCCATTGCGCACCCCTTCGAGTGCGTCGTGGGTGAGGAGGAACGCCAGCAGCTCGTACCCCACCAGGAGCGGGAGCGCGAAGGTCAGGCTGTAGCGGGGCGACCGGGAGGCCTGCCAGTAGGTCGATTTCAGGGTTGGTGGCATGGGTTGAAGATATCAGTTCCGAGTTCCGAGTTCCGAGTTCCGGGTTCCGGGTTCCGGGTTCCGGGTTCCGGGTTCCGGGTTCCGGGTGATGGACGCGAATTCCGAACTCAGGTTTCGGAGCGGGCTCGTGACCGGAGCCTGCTCGGAACTCGGAACCCGGAACTCGGAA
>JBGPJS010000514.1:0-3041 GCA_041485505.1 Gemmatimonadota bacterium
ATTCGGGGTCGGCCGCGGCTATCGCGCTGGAGGCCGACAAGGCGCTGTACCGTGCCAAGGCCGGTGGGCGAGATCGCATCGAGTCCGCCGAGCACAATCTCAAGCCGCTGCCGGGCACGGGAGAGGTGACCGCATATACCCGAACCTCCAGAGCCATGCATCACGAGGGACCGCCCAACGCCTTGGGACTCAAGTAGACGGCGCTCGCCTCCGGCTCGGGACCGACCAGTAACTACGAAGATGCGAGCCGTGGGGGGCGGGGTGCACTCTGGCGCAGGCGCCAGAAAACGATACATTCAACCATATGGTTGAATCGACGTACTGGTGACCCGCCGAGGTCCCACATCCCCGGAAGCCCTGCTCTCAGCCGCACGCACGGAGTTCTCACGCCATGGGCTGGCCGGAGGGCGGACTGACCGAATCGCCCGGGCTGCGGGCGTCAACAAGCAGCTTATCCACTATTACTTCCGCACTAAGGACGCCTTGTACCGGGAGATCATCGACCGGGCCGCGCGGGAGGTGGCGGAGGCACTGGGACGGATTCCGCTCGTGGGTCTCACCGCAGTCGAACGGCTCCGACGCCTGGTCAAGAGCCAGTTCGATTTCCTGGCCGAGAACCGTGAGCTCACCCGTTTGCTGATCAACGCGGAGGGGGCCGCGAGCTGGTTTGACGAGGCCAATCGCCCGGTGGCGGAACTCCTCACCGAGGGGCAGGCTACCGGCTTCTTCCGCGACGACATCGACCCGGTCCATCACGCCCGGCAGGCTCTCCTGTTTCAGCTGGGCTATTTCGCCCTCGAATCGGTCACCCGGACCTGGGACGAGCCGGCGGCGTGGCGGGATCGGGCGGCGGAGCTGGTGGTGAAGGGGTGTACCTGGTAGTGGAAGCGAAGAGAGAAGAGAGCCGAGACGAGAAGGCATCGGACGACGTCAACTGTTCTTGAGTGAGGAGATCATGGTAAGACTGATTCGCTGGTTAGGGATCGTGGTCGGCATCGTCATCGGGCTGATTCTCCTGGCACTGGGTTCGATTTATGGCCTCAGCGCCCGACGGATGAGCCGAACCTACGCGGTCCCCGCCGAGAGTCTCAGCATCCCGAGTGATTCAGCCGCGGTCGCGCGCGGAATGCATCTGGCTGACGCGATCAGCAAGTGCACGGACTGCCATGGAGACGATCTCGGCGGGAGGGTCTTTATTGACGACCAACCGTTCGGTCGATTCGTGGCGCCGAACCTGACCGGAGGATCGGCGACAGTAAGTGGATGGTCTGACGCCGACTGGGTGCGGGCAATCCGTCATGGGGTGAACCCGGTTGGTCGACCACTGGTGTTCATGCCCTCCCAGCCCTTCTCGAGCTTGGGGGCGTCCGATCTAGCCGCGATCATCGCCTACATCAAGCAGGTACCGCCCGTCACCAAGCAGCTCCCGAAGAGCAGCCCGGGCCCGATCGCACGCCTGCTGTTCCTGACAGGCCAGCTCCCCCTCCTCGACGCGGAGACAATCGATCATCTGGCACCCATGCCGGCCGATCCCACGCCTGGGCCCACACCGGAGTATGGCCGCTACCTTGCCGTGACTGGCGGATGCACGACTTGTCACGGACCCGATCTCGCCGGCGGGATTCACATGGGTCCACCGGGGACACCGGCTTCCCAGAACCTGACCCCTGCGGGAATTGGAAACTGGAGCGAGGCCGATTTCACCCGTGCACTGAGGGAGGGAAAGCGCCCGGATGGCTCTGCCATCAATCCCTTCATGCCCTGGTTCAAGACCAAGAGGATGAGCGACGACGAAATTCTGGCGGTCTGGTCGTACCTGAAGACGGTGCCAGCGAAGGAGACGGTGAAACGGTGAGCAGTGAGCAGTAAGCGGGTTGTCCCATAAACAGCGACCCTCCGGCGTACCGGCACCGGAGGGTCAAGCGTTAACGGAACGTCCCGCTCACTGCTTACTGCTCACCGCAGTTCAGTGCTGAAACTGGGAGAGCGGGGTGACGTCTCTCGGATTCTCATCTCCGAACAGGAGGCGGCCTTCCCGGAACGAGGCACCGCGCAGAGTGAGGGCCAATACCTCACCGAGTTCGCTGACTGGGTACACCTCGATCATCTTCACCACTTCGTCTGGCAGGTCTTCCAGGTCGGGCTCGTTCTTCTTCGGCAACACGATTCGGGTGATGCCGGCCCGGACTGCACCGAGGATTTTTTCCTTCAGACCCCCGATGGGGAGGACGTGCCCTCGAAGAGTGATCTCGCCGGTCATGGCAATGTCGTGACGGACCGGTCGTCCGGAGAGCGCCGAGATCAGCGAGGAAGCCATGGTGACACCAGCGGAGGGACCATCCTTGGGGATGGCACCCGCGGGCACATGGATGTGCACGTCACGGTCGAACATATCCTCCTTGATGTGCAAGCCCGCCGCGTGGGATCGGGCGTAGGTCCAGGCGGCGCGGGCTGACTCCTTCATGACATCCCCGAGCTGCCCGGTAAGGACCAACTCGCCTTTGCCGCGCATGGTGGAGGCTTCGACAAACATGATGTCGCCACCGGTCGGGGTGTAAAACATCCCCGTCGCGACGCCGACCTGATCTTCCCGGGCGGCGCGCTCCGGGTGGACCTTGGGCCGGCCAAGGAGATCGTCCACGGCGGCCTTGTCGATGGTCACCTGGCTGACCTCCTTGGCGGCGATCTTCCGCGCCACTTTGCGGGCCAGCTTGCCCAGCTCGCGCTCCAGCTGGCGCACCCCCGATTCCCGGGTGTAGCCGGTGATCACTTCGGTGACGGCCTCATCGGCGATCTCCAGCTGCTCCGGGGTGACACCGTTCTCCTGGAACTGGCGGGGAATCAGGTACTGCCGGGCGATCATCAGCTTTTCTCGTTCGGTGTACCCGCTGAACTCGACCATCTCCATACGGTCGAGCAGTGGTCCCGGTATGTTCTGGATGAAGTTGGCGGTGCAAATGAACAGCACCTCGCTCAGATCGAACGGCACCCCGAGATAGTGATCGGTGAAGCTGTCGTTCTGGGCCGGGTCGAGGACCTCG
>JBGPJS010000515.1:0-3040 GCA_041485505.1 Gemmatimonadota bacterium
AGGGCGCCAGTGACGCTGCAGAATTTTCCCACCCACCGCGACGACCCGGCCATCTGGCTATTCTCCGGCGGCACTACCGGCCGGCCCAAGGCGGTGGTGCAGACCCACACCTCCTTCGCCAACACCACCGAGTGTTATGCCAAGCAGGCGATCGGCTACACCGAGGCAGACATCACCTTGTCGGTGCCGAAGCTCTTCTTCGGCTACGCCACCGGCTCGAATCTGTTCTTCCCCTTCGCCGTCGGTGCCACCTCGATTCTCTTCCCCGAGCGCTGCACTCCCGAGGTGCTTTTCCGGCTGATCGCGCGATTCCAGCCGACGATTCTGGTCAACGTCCCCACCATGATCAATCATATGCTGAGCTACCCGGAGGCGGGACGGCAGGATCTTTCGTCGATCCGGCTCTCGACCTCTGCGGGCGAGGCGCTCCCGATCGAACTCTATCAGCGCTGGAAGAGCACCTTCGGCGTTGAACTGCTCGATGGCCTGGGGACCGCGGAGATGTGGCACATCTTCATTTCGGGCCGCCTCGGCGCCGTCAAGCCGGGCACCGTGGGGCAAGTGGTCCCGGGCTTCGAGGTGAAAGTCTGCGACGACACCGGGAATCCACTTCCCGATGGGGAGACCGGCTGGCTCTGGGTCCGCGGCAACTCCCGAGCGATCGGCTACTGGCAGCAGATGGAAAAGACCAAGCAGGGTTTTCGCGGCGAGTGGTACGTCTCGGGCGATCTGGTCTCCCGTGATCCCGACGGCTACTACACCTACTGTGGCCGGGGCGACGAGCTACTCAAAGTCGCGGGGAAGTGGTTGGCGCCGGCGGAGGTGGAGAGTTGCCTGCTGGAGCACCCCGCCGTGGCTGAAGTGGCGGTGGTCGGAGTGGTGGATGCCCACGGCCTCACCAAACCCCATGCGTTCGTCGTCCCCAGAGAGCGTCGCGCCGGCCTGGCCGAGGAGCTCAAGGCCTTCGTGAGAAATCGACTGGAGCCCTACAAGCATCCGCGGGAAGTGATCTTCCTCGACGCGCTGCCCCGGACCCACCTCGGCAAGGTGGATCGAGGTGCTCTCCGTCGTCCCGACTGACTCAGCTCAGGAGGACAGCCCCTATGCGTGCCCCAGGTCGCGCCGCCCGACCCCGCCGAATCGAAATGGACAAGTACCGCAGCATCCCGGCAGACGCCATCAGGATTGAGCTACCCGATACCCGCCAGAAGACCGACTGGTCCTGCGGAGCGTCGGCGCTCCAAGCGGTCTGCGGATACTTCGGGGTCGGACCCGACGAAGAAGAGGAGTACGTCTATGACATGGGAATGGACCCGGCGAACGGGGCCGATCCTCATGAGCTCATCCGGGCCGCGAAGAAGTACCGGCTCCAGGTGAAGCGATGCCCTCGAATGAGCCTTGCTCACCTGAAGCAGTTTCTGGATGATGGGAGGCCGGTCATCATTATGCTCCAGGCCTGGCGGAACGAGGATTACGAGCTTCGGGAGGACGCGCGGTATCGGAACGATTGGGACGACGGACATTGGATTGTCGCCATCGGCTATGACCAGGACGGCGTGTACTTTGAAGACCCGTCACTCGCCGCGATACGCGGGTTTCTCTTCTACGACGAATTGTTGGTGCGATGGCATGATGTCGGGCCCCGGATGGAACACTGGCCCCGATTTGGTCTCGTGGTGTGGAAACCGTCGCGCCGGGTACCGGCGTATCAGCGGCGCGCGATCCGGATTCCCTGACCTCCCTGCATGAGTCGCAGACTCGCCGTCCTCGCCGTTTACCTGGCTGCGCTCTTGCAGGGGCTGACGCTGGTCATCTTTCCGGCCGAGTCGGCAGTCCTCAAGGGCCTGTACGGCCTCAGCGACACCCAATACGGTACCATCTTCCTCCCTCAGATGGTCATGGCGGTCGGGAGTGCATTGGCGGGAGGCACGCTCGCCCGGCGCTGGGGACTGAAGCGCCTCCTCCTGCTTTCGCTCCTCGCCAACACCCTCTCGCAGATCTGTCTCTTCGGGGCCAGCCTGGTGCCGGTCGCGCATGCCTACATCCCCATCCTGTGTGGGACTGGTTTCCTGGGCCTGGGCTTTGGACTCTCGGCCGCACCGCAGAACGGTTACCCCGGCGTGCTCTTTCCCGAGCACCGCGATGTGGCCCTCGTGGCGTCGCATGCGACTGTCGGACTCGGACTCGCGCTCGGCCCACTGCCCGCGGGATGGCTGGGTATCGGCCCCGAGTGGCGTCTCTATCCCCTCACGCTTGCGCTCGTGGGCGGCTCGCTCCTGATCGCCTCACTCCGAGCCGTACTCCCCGACACGCCACACCCGACACCCCACCCCCACTCACCGCGGATCGCGTCGCCGAACACGCTTTGGTCCTCCCGGCAGTTCCTCCTCTTCGCGGTCATCGCGCTGCTCTACGGCTGGCAGGAGGGGATCTTCCAGAACTGGGGGATCCTGCTGCTCAAGGAAGAGAAGGGGATTGCACCAGCGACGGCGGCCCTGGCTCTCACCACGTTCTGGATGACGGCCACGGCCGGCCGGATCACGGCCACGTTCCTCCTGTTGCGGATACGCGCGATCGCTCTCTGGCAGATTCTTCCCGCACCGATCGCCCTGAGTTTTCTTCTGATCCCACGGGTCACGACCCCGTTCGCCGGTATCGCGCTGTTCGCACTGGCCGGGCTTGGCTGTTCGGCGTTCTTTCCGCTCACCATGGCGCTGGGGACCCGCGCATCCGGGGGCCGAGAGGCCCAGGCGGCTTCACTGCTGATCGTGATGCTGGTGACGGGGAACAGCGGCGGGACGTTTCTCTATGGCGCACTACGGGGGCATTTTTCGCTGGGCGGGCTCTATCAAATCTCTGCGGTGCTTCCGCTCGTGGTGTTGGGGTTGATGGCAGTGAGGAGTAAGGGGTAGTGTCCCTATAGCTGTAGAAAAGTGAAATCGGGTGCATCCTTGGTGGTGCCAGACCTAGCCACCAGGTGCTGTTGACGCAGCACCGCCACCAGGAGACACCCGATGGTGAAAGATACGACGGGATGGCC